>DATCID010000166.1:0-45885 GCA_036507975.1 Ruminiclostridium sp. | reverse complement strand
ATTTACATTTGTTTCTGATGTGCCTGTTTTCCCTCCTATTTTATATCCTGGTATACGTGCATTTTTACCTGTACCAACATCAACAACACCCAACAATATATCTTTTAAAGTATCTGATGTCTGCCTTGAGATGACCTTTCTAACAACCTTAGGTTCGTATTTTTTCACAACGTTACCTGAGTCATCCAAAACATCTTTTACAACATGTGGAGTAATTAGTTCTCCACCATTTGCTATAGCACCATATGCCTGTATCAGTTGAATTGGTGTTATCTGGAATCGCTGTCCAAAGGAAGCAGTTGCCATGTTTATCTCTGTTGGATTAGCATGAATAATACTATTTGCTTCACCAGGCAGGTCTATGCCCGTTTTCTGGTAGAAACCAAAAGCCTTGACGTAGCTGTAAAACTTAGGAATGCCAATTAACTGTGAAAGCCTTACAAAAACGGGATTGCATGAGTTATACACTCCCTCTCTGAAGGTTTCGTGGAGATGGAAGTTAGGCTTCCAGCAATTAATAGACCATCCACCAACCTTTATCGTAGCATCAGTAACCTGCGTCTCGGGTGTTATTAAGCCTTCTTCGAGTCCTGCTGCTGCTGTAACTGGTTTAAAAGTTGATCCAGGTTCATAGGTGTCAACTACAGCTTTGTTTCTCCAAACAGTCTTCGACAGATAACTTACCTCCTCTTTAGTGGTTCCCTTCCATGTAGTAGCATCTTTTCCTGCTGGAGCTGCTCTGGGGTTATTCAAGTCAAAATCAGGCTTTGATGATAATGCCAATATCTCTCCATTACGAGGATCCATAACTATAGCAGTTGCACCATTTATAACATTGTTGTCTGAAACCGCCTTTTCAAGAGCTTTTTCTGCAAAGTATTGGATAGTTTCGTCAATAGTTAAAACAACGTCGCTTCCATCCTGAGGTTGAATATACTTTTCCTCACTAATATTCAGCTCCATGCCACTAGCATCAACCTCACTTAATATCTTGCCTGGAACACCCTTTAGGTACTGTTCCATGATCTTTTCAACACCATCTATTCCATCGTTATCAATATTTGTAAAGCCAATAACATGTGCTGCTAAATTGCTATTCGGATAGAATCTTTTTGAATCTTCATCTATAAATATTCCTTCGATTTTGTTATCTTTTTTCCACTGTCTAACCTTAGAGCCAATATCCTTATCAATCTTCTGCTTGATTAGTTCATACTGACTATTTTTGCCGAGCTTTTTTTTGATGTCTTCTTTTTTCATTCCAAGTATTGTTCCCAGCTCACTAGAAATCTTGTCAACATCAAGTTTAAGATCTCTTATGACCTGTGGGTTTGCACTAACGGTTTCAACAGATCCACTAACAGCCAAAGGCTTCATGTTCCTATCATAAATTGTTCCTCTTTTAGGGCTAATCGTTCTATCATTCGTTTGCTGTGCATAAGCTTTCTGCTGATATTCTTGACCGTTGGCTATTTGAATCCATGCAATTCTAACCACTAAACACGCTGTGAGAAAAGTGAAAATTCCTAATACAGTCAAAAGTCTCTTTTTAAGATTTAAATTTGGTCTAGCCAAAAATATCCCCCCCTATAAACTAAAATCTCTATAATTAATATTTATTAAATTCAAATTTTTTTTATCACTTAAATATCAAAAATACTTTATTTTTTTATCTAGAACTGACAAAAAATAGAAAAAACTATAGATTTAATATCTTGTATTAATAAAATCTATAGTCTATGTCAAATTATTCAATTCATTTTTACCTCCAGGAGCTCAATAAAACAAGTTCAAGAATTTCTTTATACTGTTTTCCACATCTTTAAACATAACCGAAACTTTTGATTGTTCTTTGCTTGCAAGTATTGTCACATCTTTCTTTGGAACATTAACATATATAATTTGGTTTTTGTAAGGCATATGCATGTTAAGATTGTTTTCTGCTACTTCTCTAATTTTCTTTAAACCCATAGCCTTCTCTATGTCAATAGAAATGAGATTATTATCATTCTGCATAGTTACATACTTTTTGTTTAGCGTATTACTATCATAATTCAATTGACTTATCTGAGCATATCGAAATATAATTATCGCACACATACCAAAAATAATGAAAATATTAAAGATAATTTTGGCTTTAATTTTTGCATTACTTCTAGCTACTTTTTTTGACTTAAGTACAACATTTTCTTCATAAGGATCATAACTATCACTTTTAATGTTTTCTGCAACAGATCCATAAACATATTTATTATTTGTGGCAGCCAATTTTATCACTCCTGTCAAAATACCTTTTTCTTCCAAATCCAATAATTAGATAAATCTAGTAAATTAGAAGTTTTGGGAATCAACATAAATCTGATTCCCATCACATTTTTAAAAGTTTTTACTTTTGTTTTTTAATCATTCATCTTTTGTAGTAGCAAACTCTTTTTCAACTTATCTTTTGTAATTTCCACTTACTTTTTTCTTTCGTAATTTTCACTTGCCTTTTTTCTTTTGTAATTCTCACTCGCTTTTTTTCTTTTGTGATTTTCACTTGCTTTTCATCTTTTGTGATTTTCATTTGCTTTTCATCTTTTGTGATTTTCACTTGCTTTTCATCTTTTGTGATTTTCACTTACTTTTTTTCTTATGTAATTTCTCTTTTTAAGAAATATTTTATGAAATCAAATTTTCTGTAGTACTCTCAGTTTGGCGCTTCTTGATCTTGGATTATCCTCCAGCTCTTTTTCTGAAGAAATAATTGGCTTTCTATTTACCAATATAGCTTTAGGTTTTTTACCACATGCGCAAACTGGAAAAGCAGGTGGACACATACATGGATTTACCTGTTTATTAAATTGTATTTTTACAATTCTATCTTCAAGTGAATGAAATGTTATTATACATAGCCTTCCTCCACTTTTTAGCAATGACACACAATCCTCAATAGTTTTATTTAAAATATCCAGCTCATGGTTTACAGCAATCCTAATTGCCTGAAATGTTCTCTTCGCTGGATGCGGTCCATCACGTCTTGCTCCACTGGGAACTGCTCTTTTGATGATATCAACTAAATCAAATGTTGTCTCTATAGCTTGTACATCTCGAGCGGCAACTATAAATTTAGCAATTCTTGAAGCCCATTTTTCTTCTCCAAAGTCTCGTATAATACGATATATATCTTGTTCTGAGTATTCATTTACAATTTGATATGCAGAGAGTTCAGAGTTTCTATCCATCCTCATATCTAATGGTGCATTATTCTGATAGCTGAACCCTCTAGATGCTTCATCTAGCTGATGTGAAGACACCCCTAAGTCAAGCAGTATTCCATCAACTTCTGTAATCCCTAATTCTTCACAGGCCTTGACTATATTCTTAAAATTTGTATTTACTACTTTAAAATCTGTTTCAGCTTCAATATCTTCAAGACGTGTAGTAGAAATCTCTACGGCAAAGTTATCTTGGTCTAACCCCAGCAAATAACCTTTTGAATTTAATCTTCTGTATATTTCAGATGAGTGCCCCGCTCCACCGATGGTGCCATCAACATAAATTCCTTCCGGATTAATATTCAGATGTTCAATGCATTCATCAAGTAACACAGATTTATGTTTAAATTCCATTTTCCACCTCAAAATCGTGTTTTATTATCTAGCTGTTCTTCATTTATTGCTTATATGCCTAACATTGCCATTTTCTCAGCAATTTTATCTGCAGTCATATTGTCATCGCTACTATAATTTTCCCAAGTCGTCTTATTCCATATCTCAACTCTTGAGGAAACTCCAATTATAGAAATGTCCTTTTCAAGTGCAGCATATTCGCGCAAATTTTGTGGTATGAGAATTCTTCCCTGCTTATCAACCTCACACTCAGTTGCGCCAGAAAAGAAAAATCTAATAAACGCACGTACATCCTTATCAGTAAATGGTAGTGTCTTTAATTTGTTTTCCAAGCTTGTCCACTCTTCAGATGAATATGCAAACAAACAGCTATCAAGTCCTTTTGTTAAAATGAACTTTTCGCCCAAGCCCTCTCTAAACTTCGAGGGTACTATCGCTCGTCCTTTTGGGTCAACTGTATGTTGATACTCGCCATAAAACAAATTTTACACCTCGCTTTCAAATGATCGCTTCCACTTCTCACCACTTCGCACCACTTATATAGATATTCTATTGCAAAACTGGAAATTTATCAATACGTTTTTACATATTTTCCAAAAAAAATAAAAGACAGGAATTTGCTCCCGCCTTTTATAGTCCAAAAGTACTAGTATTAAGTCCATATTATGTTGAATTAAAACCATTCCTTTTCCTTCTGAAAGAAACACTTAGCACAAGTCCAATTGCAATAAAGTTTGCTAGAATTGCTGTGCCTCCTTGACTTACAAATGGCAAAGGCAATCCAGTTACTGGAAGTAATCCTATGCTCATGCCAACGTTCTCAATAAAATTAAATCCAAGCATCCCAGTAACACCCACTACTAAAAAAGATCCATACGAATCACTGGCATTTCTGCCTATATAAATACATCTCAGTAAAATAAACAAGCCTAGCAAAATAATTATTACACCGCCGATAAAACCCAGTTCCTCACCGACCACTGAAAATATAAAGTCAGATTCATTTACTGGAACACTACCACTTTGAGTTTGTAGTCCGCTGCCGTACCCCTGTCCAAACAGTTGACCTGACCCAATAGCCAATTTAGACATCATAACATTATAGCCTCCACCCTGTGGATCTCTTTCTGGGGAAATAAAAGTCAATATTCTGTCTCTTCTTTTATCATTTAGAACGTAAACCCACACAAATGGTAAAGAAAGCATCAAACCCCCACATAAAACAAATATGTATCTGTAAGGTATTCCAACGAAATAAATATAAAGAAAGAAAATAAATGCAAATACTAGTGCGGTTCCTAAATCCTTTTGTAAAAGTACAAAACCAATAGCTATACAGGAATATACAATAAACTTTATTATATCTGACTTATTTTTTTCGTAACTATCCTTTACCCTTTCTAAAAATACAGAAGATAAAATTATATATGCAATTTTTGCAAATTCTGAAGGTTGAACACTGACACCTGCTATGTTGATCCAGTTTTTATTACCTAACTGAGCGCCAGTGCCAAAAAGCAATGTAACAACCATTAATCCCATTGCGCCAAAGAAAATAAACAGGCTGAGCACCTTCAAATCTTTGTAATCAATTGCACTCAGTATTAAGCATAGAGCAATACCCATGAGAAGAGCCAGCACTTGAGATTTCAAAATACTTGGCCTTTCTTTTACTGCACTACTCAAAACAATGAGACCTATAGCAGATAAGACAATAACTGATATAAACAGAGTATAATCAAACCCTTTATATGAATTTGTAGTTTTTGACTTTTCAAGAGAGTACATTTTTCACCATTCCTAATATCATTTATAAAAGAGATTCTTCATTTATCTTTAGTTTCCGGGATCTCTTCGGACTGATCCTCTGACTGTTGATTGGCTTCATCACTATCCTCTGCAGTATTATCTTCTACATCATTTTCCTCTGCAGTATTATCTTCTAATTGCTGATTAGTTTCAGTACTGTCCTCTTCTTCCATAATCTTTAATATATCAGCATAGCCACTATTCCCAACTTCAACCTCTTGTAAACTACCATTTTTAATTTTATTTCTTTTGAAAATAATAAAAATGCCAAAAACAATTACAAGTACAATTGACAAGAGCTGAGATACTCGTATATGTCCAATCATCAAGCTATCCGTTCTAAGTCCTTCTATCAATGCCCTTCCTATGCAATAAGTCACGAAGTATAAACAGAAAACTTCTCCTTCAAACTTCTTTTTCTTTCTCATCCATAGCAATAGAGCAAATATTGCAAAATCTAAAATCGACTCATATAAAAAAGTGGGATGAACAGGCAAATCAGGGTACACTGTTATTCCATTTAATGCCTTTAATTGCTCTGCATTGTTAGATAAATATGCCTTCGTAACTGGACTAGTCATACCCCAAGGAAGTGTAGTATTTGTGCCAAAAGCTTCTTGATTAAAGAAATTCCCCCAACGCCCTATAGCCTGTCCAAGTGCAACATATGGGATAAAAAAATCAAAGAATTTTAAAATAGGTATTTTTTTGTATCTCGCTACAAAAAAGCCTGCAAGGACTCCGCCAATTACACCACCCAATATGGCAAGCCCACCATTTCTAATATTGATGATTTCTATTAAATTATTTTTATAGTTTCCCCAGCTAAATACTACGTAATATATTCTTGCAAATATTATTGCAGCTGGAGCAGCAAACAGCATCAAATCAATTACTGTTTCAGGCACTAAATCAAACTTCTTTGAATCATTCATAGCCCAAAGTACACATACCAGGAAAGCTATCGCCATCGTAATTCCATACCAATATATAGGAATATTAAATACCCTAAAAGCTTCTCTTGAAATATTAAGATTTATCCCCATATTGGGGAAACTCACAGCTATTCTCTCATTCATAAAACCCTCCACAAAATTCCATCTTATTTATAGGAACAACCAAATAATAACTTCCCATTTTTAAAAGGAGAAATCGGGGTTTATTATTTGGACGTTCCTTTTACAACAGATAACGCCATACGCTCAATGTCAAAATGCATATCAAACACATCCATAATATAATCAAAACTCATTGTATCATAAACGTCTAGATAATCAAACATAGTCACGCCTTTAAAATATAAATTTATAAACATCCTAGAAATGCTTTCCACAGAATTCATTTGCCTCAAAAATCTACCCTTTGATGCTTTTAACAGCCTGTCAAAGGTTTGTGGATCTAGACCATTACTGCGAAACTTCCGTATTTCTTTTATTAGACTATCTTTAACAGCCTCAGGATTTACTGATTCTCCACCAAACATAGAATACGCATAACTCTTCTCAATAGAAAAATCCATTTCAAAAGTAGAATTAATAAGTCCTTTATCATAAAGCTTTGCATATAGCTCAGAGCTCTTCCCCATAATCATTGACATTATAAGCTTAACTGCCAAATCATATTTCAATATTTCTAAACCCTGAAGATTAAAATTATTATCTTTAAACCCAGTATAAAAAAGAGGCGTTGAAACAGGCATGTTTTGCTCTACATATATTTTGTTTACGCTGTCACTCTCTTCTGGGAATATTCTTTCTATTTCAGAAGTCTTTTCAGTGGCTTGTATATTTTTCTCAATTTGTTCAAACACCTGTATATGGTCTACATCTCCTACTACTGTTACTACCATATTTGAAGGATGATAAAAGGTCTCATAGCACTTATACAATGTGTCCTTTGTAATTTTACTAATGCTCTCTATTGATCCAGCAATATCAAATTTGACTGGGTGATTTTTGTAAAAAGCGTCTAAAAGGTTGAAGGAAACTCTCCAGCCTGGATCGTCGCGGTACATGTTAATTTCTTGTCCTATAATTCCCTTTTCTCTCTCCACACTTTCGTCAGTAATGTATGGATTTTGAACAAAATTCAAAAGTAGGTCGAAATTTTCTCTAAACAAATCTGTACAAGAGAATAAGTATACCGTCTGATTAAAGCTTGTGAAAGCATTTGGTCTTGAACCTAATGCCGCAAACTTATCCATTACACTTCCATCCTTTTGTTCAAAAAGTTTATGCTCCAAAAAGTGAGCAATTCCATCGGGCACTCTCGTTTGAGTTTTCTCACCAGGAATAACAAACTCATTGTCTACTGAACCGTATTGTGTCGAGAAAGTTGCATGCTTCTTGTAATAACCTTTTTTAGGAACAACCAAGCACTTTAATCCGCTGCTATGTTCATATTTATAAATAGTTTCATCATATTTTTTATATTCAATGGTCTCAAATTTCATAAAATCCTCCATATAAGTCATTATATTTTATTGTATAAATTTTCAAGCCTCTGAGGTAAGAAAATACACCGTATCAAGCTGTATTTTCTTTGAAACATCTATTACATCCTGTTTAGTCACCCTCTGTATTTTTTCGAGTAGCCCCTCCAGTGTATCATGCGTTTGGGATATTAACTGGCTTAAATAAAAATCCACAACCTGCAGTTGACTATCCTTCAAAGATTGAATACCAGTTTCTAAAGACTTAATCGTTGATTTAAATTCATAATCTGTTATATTTCCTTCTTTAATTTCGTCTAACTGTTTAAGAATCAGTTCCTTTGTATGATCCCTCTCTTTAATATCTATTCCACCGGCAATAATCATCAAGCCTTTAAACTTCTCTAAGCCTGCAAATACGTAATATGCTAGCCCAGCCTTTTCTCTTACATTCTGAAACAGTTTAGAATGCATACCTCCACCAAGTATTCCATTATAGACCAGCAAAGCGTAATAATCATCCTCATTAGATGTAATATTTGTTCTAAATCCCAATGATAGTTTACCCTGATTTACATCCATGGCGTCTTCAAAGTAGCTGACTTTATCAACATATTTTTTAACAATACTAGAAAGCAAGCCTTTCTGAGCACTCCTATTGATACTATCTAAACTATTCTTTAGAACTTCTATATCGCTATCACATAATTCTCCTGTTATAAATACTTCTACCGGCAACGTACTTACTTTTTCTTTATAGTGCTTATATAGCTCGCTTGAAGTAATGTTTTCTATCTGCTTTATGGTACCATATTCATATAGTCCAAAGGGTTCATCCTTGCACATCAACTCATAACATCTGTCTAAAGCGTATTGAACCTTATCATTAATTCTGCTCTCAATAAGCATCTTTAAATTACTTTTTTCCTGCTCAACATATTGCTCATTAAATGAATGATCCTGCAAAGCTGGCTTGTAAATTATATTCAGAAGAAAATCTAGAGCCTTTTGAAAATTTCTATCAGCATCAGAAGTATATTTATCCGATACATACTCAAAGTAGAAATGGATTATTTGCTTCTCACCTTTTTTTACAATGCCACAATCAAACACCGCCCCATATGATTCTTCCAAATATAGGTTAATGTCCTTTATGGTTGGAAGACCGCTACAACCCCTTCTAAGAACAGAAGGGAACAGTGCATTTAATGCAACTGAATCCTTATCTAAATTATCTTGGAAAAAAATATTTATGGTGTTTGTCTTAAATCTATTTGACTTTATGTTATATACCTTAATTCCATTTATTTCTGCTATCTTTTCGAGTTTTTCTTCTAAAACATTAGTGCTTGTCATACTTACCTCCTGAAATTTCAAATTTGTAAATGAAGCATTCATATATAGTATAATAAAAAAAAACGTATATATTCAATATTTGGAAAGTCATATTTGTTAATCAATAATTTTTATAGACTTTTCTATAGATTAAACTTTTTTTATTATTTTTTTAGAGAAGCTTTTCCCATATTATATAATAAAATCTGAATTAATATTGACTAAACTACAAATACTAAAGAAGACTTAGTTCTGATGAAATTTTCTGAACTCTAGTCGCACTTATTTCGAAGCTTGGAGGCACTTATGAACAATTTAAAAAACAGGAAATATTCTAGAGCCACCAAAAAAGGAATTTCTAGATCTGCAGAAAGTGATGAAACCGAATTTTCTCTTTCAGCAACAGCGGCTTTGTGCATTTTAGGCGGGACATTTTTAGTTGGACTTATTTCAGGAAAATTACTGTGCATGTGTAGGGAAAGTTAAAACCATAAACAGAATTGTGCTATACAAATGACAATGGCATATCAGGAAATCCATAGGCCGCATTTAATTATAAGCCAACCTATGGATTTTATTGGTATGTATCCAATTAATCAATAATATTTATATAAATTCTGTGTTATTCATATCTGAGTGACTCAATAGGGTCAAGATCTGCAGCTCTCTTAGCTGGATAAACTCCAAATAATAAGCCCAGTGCCACTGATCCTAGGAATGCAAGTACAATTACTTTTACATTTACAACTGGTGGTATTTTTATAAGTGAAGATATCACAAACCCCGCCACTATGCCCATAATAATACCAATTGTACCACTTATTCCAGTCAATATTATTGACTCAGTAATAAACTGTATTACGATATCTCGTTTTCTTGCTCCCAGCGCTTTTCTTACTCCTATTTCTCTAATACGCTCTGTAACTGAAACCAGAAGTATATTTACAATGCCGATGCCTCCAACAATAAGAGTAATGACAGCAACAACTAGCAATACTGTTGATATTACATTCAACACTACATTTAGGCTTTTCTGAAAATCGGAAAAGAATTGAATAGAATATTTATCTTTATTACCGTGCTTTGTCTCAAGAACTTTAACAATCTTGTCACCTATCTTTCTTAAGGCTGCATCATCCTGTACCTCAACAGAAGCATATAAGTAATTCAATTGATCTGACGAAGGATAATAAGCTTGTAAGGTAGTCATAGGAATGGTTAAGGATACTGCTTGATTTTCATTATCTATCATTCCTCCAAATGGAGATTCCTCTGTCTTAGTTACTCCTACCACTCTTAAGTTTAACGTGCTACCCGATCCTAATGCCACCTTTAGTTTTTGTCCAATTGGAGCATTATTTCCAAAGTTAGCTTTTGCAAACTCCTCAGTAATAACTACTACGTTTGACCTTGTTGAGTTATCTACATCATTTATCATTCTGCCCTGTACCATCTCAGCTGGAATAATATCCTTGTACTGAGATGAGATACCATTTATATTTGCTGTCCTGGTTTTTGTACCAAGCCTCAAAGATCCAGTTCTAGATATATTCGTACCAATATTTTTTATTTCTTCAACACTTTTACTAATTGCCTTCATATCATCGCTTTTAAGTACATCGTTAGAATTAATATCCCCAGATTTATATGTTACAATTAATACATTAGCTCCTATTTTTGCAAACTCACTATCCACATAACTTTGCGTTGCATTCCCAATTGCCACAATTGTAATAACCGAGAATACTCCCATCACTATTCCAAGCATTGTCAAAATGGAACGGAGCTTATTTGCTCGAAGGCTTGATAATGCTTGCTTAAAGCTCTCAATAATATTCATTGTTTAACCTCACTTTTGATCTGTGATTAATTTTATCCTGGATCCATCCTTGTATGATGATAGAGGAATCATAACCACAAGATCTCCTTCCTTGAGGTCTCCACTTTTAAGTTCAGCCTTCATGTCTGAGTTGGTACCAATTTCAATTTTCTTCTTTTGCATGGTTTTTTTATCACTGCTAAGAACAAATACGAAATTATTGCCATCTTTGTCCGAACTTAGCATATCAAGCTCAACTGTAAGAATATTTTTAATTTCAACTGTTTTAATATCACAATTCACCGTTATACCTGGCTTAATGGACGGTGTAATGTTATCAATATCTACTAATACCTCTATGACCGTTTCTGAACTACCAGTGCTTGTCACATTCTTACTAGCAACAGGAGAGACACTTCTTACCTTGCCTGTAATTTTATCAGTTTCAGGAATTGAATCACCGGTGATTTCTACCTTCTGACCTACCTTCATCTGCTTGGCATTGTACTCATTTATATTTAGCTTAACTTCTAATTTACTCGGATTTACAACTACAAAAGTTGGTTGCCCGCTCGGTGTAAAAGATCCATCTGAAACATTTACCTGCGATGCAACGCCATCCATACCACTATACATAGCACCTGTATACTTTTTAATTTTACTATCAAGATCCTTTATTGTAAGATTGCTGTTTTCTATTGCAACCTCCTGAGATTGAATATCAATTTGCTTTGAACTTGCTGATTGATTATTTGACTTGGATGTAGCGCTTATTGAATCTTTTTGAGATTCAAGACTGAGCTTTGCATTTATTAATGAAGACTCCGCATCCTTTAATGAACTTTCCGCTTTATCAAGCTCACTCTTAGAAATAGCATCGACAGCATAAAGTGCCGTACTGTCATTAAGGTTTTTCAAAGCAACATCATAACTTCTTTGTGCCGCTGCTATGCTGTTTTGTGCTACCTTTAAAGAATTTTGCCCAGCTGTCACACTAATTGTAGAATCTATAAGCCTTAGTTTCTCTAAAGTAAGCTCCTGAGTTCTTAATTGAAGTTTTGCCTGTTCCAGCTGTAAATTCATTGCATCAAAATCAAAATCTGCTAGCTTTTGCCCTTTTTTAACTACGTCATTTTGCTTTACATGCACCTTTGTAACTTTTAATGGTATATCAATAAAAATTTCAGACTTCTCTATCTCTGCCACTGTTCCATTTGCAGACAGGTATGAAGTAATATCACCTTTTGTTATTTCACTTGCTTTAACACTAAATACCGCGCCTGTTCCTGCCGTTACAGAGTTCTTTACTATTCCCACCACTATCAAAATAATAATTAACGTCGCGACACTAATTCCTATAAAAACCTTCTTTTTCATTTTCTACCCCCAAAATATGTACAAAATTACCTTAGCGGCGTTACTAATCTCCTGCTTTTTTAGCAGGAGTTAAGTGCCACCAAACTTCGATGAACTAAGTCTTCTTTAAATTAATGCAGCAGTTCTGACTTCCATCACACCTGCATATATCAATAAAACTGCAACAATACATGTTACTATTATGTATACCTTCTTTTTTTCCAGCTTACTCACGATAGCTGTACCAATTGCTATTACAACATACTGCCAAATACTGAATACATCTATGGCTTTTGCCACACCATATAGAAAGTTTCCTTTCATATTGGGCAAAAGAGACGCTAAGCTAGTAAAGCTTACTTCATTAAATACACCTATAATCTGTGTAGTTACAATTGTTGCAATGGCCGCCAATGCCGATATAACAGCAGCGTACCCTGTAATTGACAAAATTTGTTTATAACTGCCTTCTCCCTTAAATATCTTGATAATAACCCACAAAAGCAATGCTCCTAAGAACCACATAGCAACAGCCATAATAGCACCAGCAATTGGTGCTGTATATTTCGAAACATTAAGAGCCAGGTCTATTTGTTCAGCAGTCATTTGATTATTCATTTTTGCAAATGTAGCCTCCAAGATTCCCCTCGAGTATTCCTTATACATTGGGAATATTGAAATAATCATAACTATTGGTGTAATAATTGTAAGCAACAATGCAAATAGTATACGCGGTTTCTGTGCAAGTGAATGCATGGTTTTACCTGGTGAAAAAATCACACCAATAACTCTCTGAATAAAATTCATATTTGGATAATTGTACTTTTCTACCGCAGAATTATTTTCGCTGTTTAATGGAATATTCTCGTTCAAATTTTGTCCTCCTTTTTAATCTTAGAATATATAAATATATAAATATATAAAATACTATGCTAAATCTTTCAACTAGCATTATGCCTCTACTTTGTTGTAGTGACTGAGTATCTCTCTGGCATCCATAGGATTTTTAACTGGTTCATCTGATATCAATAATCCATCCCTAAATTTCAAAACTCTTTTGGTATGTGCTGCGATATCAGGCTCATGTGTAACAAGTACAATAGTTACTCCTTCTTTGTTCAAGTCTTGAAATACAGTCATGATCTCCTCGCCAGAGGTACTGTCAAGATTTCCAGTAGGTTCATCCGCAAGTATTATAGCTGGAGAATTTACCAATGCTCGTGCAATAGCAACTCTCTGCTTCTGTCCTCCTGACATTTCATTGGGCTTGTGGTGCATCCTCGGTTCCAATCCTACTCTATCTAATGCGCTAATAGCTTTTTTTCGTCTTTCCTTGCTACCAATTCCTGCATAAATCATTGGCAGCTCAACATTCTGCAATGCTGTAATCCTAGGCAATAAATTAAATGACTGAAATACAAAGCCGATTTTAAGATTTCTGATTTTAGCGAGTTCAACCTCATTTAAGGTAGAAATATTAACACCCTCCAACCAATACTCGCCTGCTGTGGATTTATCTAAGCATCCAATTATATTCATCAGAGTAGATTTCCCTGACCCTGAAGGCCCCATTATGGCAACAAACTCTTCTTTTTCTATATTGATATTGGCATGTCTAAGTGCTTCAACTTCTATTTGTCCATTCTTATATGTTTTCCCTAAATCCTTCATAGAAATAATCAAAGCTGTGTTCCTCCTTTCAAAATCATGTTTTATTATTTAGTTATTCCTTAGTTATTTTCTAACATATTCTTGGTAATTGGTCACCTGCAAGTAAATTAATAATTCTTATTCCACCACTCAATGCGTGGAGTAGAACTTTGGGTTCTCCTGCTTTCACAACCTCACCTATAATTTGAGCATTCTCTCCATATTTGTTCCCTCTAATAGTGTTCAGTATGACGTCTGCTTTTTCAGCAGGCACAAAGCAGAGTAGTTTTCCTTCATTGGCCATGTACAAAGGATCCATACCTAAAAGCTCACATACCCCTTGAACTTCAAGCTTTACAGGAAGTTTGTCTTCATGGATTAGTATTGTAACCTTGCTTTGCGCAGCGATCTCATTTAAGGTAGTAGCCACACCACCTCTAGTGGGATCTCTGAGCACATGAATCTCAGATGTAATTTTTAGCATATCCTGTACCAAGCTAGAGAGTGGGGCGCAGTCACTCTTTATTTTAGCTTGTAAACCCATATTCTCTCTTTCTAATAAAATGCAGCTTCCGTGATCTCCTATTGTACCGGAGATAATAATTTTGTCTCCTACCTTTGCATTTCTGCCTGAAATATTTATTCCATCAGGCACTATTCCGATGCCAGAGGTATTAATAAATATTTTATCTGCTGCACCCTTTTGAACTACCTTTGTATCACCCGTTACTATTTGAACTCCACATTCACGGGCAGTATTGCTCATGGATTCAACTATTTCTTCCAGCTCATCTATGCTAAACCCTTCTTCAATAATAAAGCCACAGCTCAAATATAGTGGCGTTGCACCACTAGTTGCTATATCATTTACAGTACCACAAACCGCAAGCTTGCCAATATTACCTCCTTTAAAGAAAATTGGAGTTACAACAAAGCTATCGGTTGTGAAAACTATATTTTTTGCATTACCTATATTCAGCCTAGCACAGTCGTCTCCCATCGATAAGATATCATTATTAAAATGCTTTTTAAACACTTGATCTATTAGCCTCAATGTTGCAGAGCCGCCACTTCCATGTGCTAAAGTAATTATATTTTCCATTTGTTTTGTTGACCTCCTTGAGCCTATATGCACAAAATTTAATTCAACTTATCTGCCCATCACCATACTTATAGTAGGCAGCACACGTTCCCTCTGACGAAACCATACATGCTCCCACAGGATTTTCTGGGGTACATCTGGTCTTGAAAAGTTTACAATCAGAGGGTCTTTTCTTCCCTTTTAGCACTTCGCCACAAAGACATCCCTTTGGTTCTGGACTTACTTTTAGCTTAATATTAAATTTTTTAGCTGCATCAAATTTTTCATATTCGTCCCGAAGCCCCATTCCAGAGTTCGGAATCATCCCTATCCCACGCCATACAGCATCATTAGGTTCGAAAATCTCAAACACCTTCTGCTGAGCCTTTATATTCCCCTCTTTTTTAACAATCCTTGAATACATGTTTTCTAAAATATAGTTATCTTCAGTAATATTTTTCACCAATGTATTAATTGAATACAATATATCTAAAGGTTCAAAACCTGCCACGACTCCAGCCTTTTCCATATTATACGATAAATAAGAAAAAAAGTCTGTACCAATTATTGCGCAAACATGGCCTGGATAAATAAAGCCATCAATGGCCAACTCCTCATCGCCTGCCAAGGTTTTAATGGCCTCTGGCATAGTTTTATTTGCAGTTAGTACCGAATAATTTTTTATTCCTTCACTTTTGGCTTTATATACTGAAAGTGCAATAACGGGAGTTGTAGTTTCAAAACCAACAGACAAAAAAACAACCTCCTTATTTGGGTTCTCTCTGGCTAAATCAACTGCATTTAGAGGAGAATAAACCATTTGGACGTTGCATCCTTTCGCTTTCTTATAAAGCAAAGTACTTTCATTTCCAGGTATTCTCATCATATCGCCAAAAGTTGTCACAATAATATCCTTGTTGTCAGCAAGTTCTGTTGCGCTATCAATATATGATGTTGGCGTAACACATACAGGACAGCCTGGCCCAGATAGCAGCTCGATACTTTTGGGTAAAAGTGACCTAAGCCCCAACCGTGAAATGGCCATTGTGTGTGTCCCGCATACCTCCATGATTTTAATATTCCGTCCGGAATAAGTGCAAAGTCGTTCTACAATTTTCTGCATTACTACCTTGTCTCTAAATTCATCTATATAGTTTGTCATCTCATACCTAGCTCCCTGATTTCATTAAATATTTCTATTGTTTTGAGAGCATCTTCCTCATCAAGTATTTGAATAGCACAACCAGCATGTACTAAAACGAAATCACCAACCTTCACATTTTCAAGAAGCTCTATAGAAATTGTGCTTGTTACTCCCATCATTTCAACCGTACTGTTATTTCCATCGATACTTACAACCTTCGCAGGTAATCCTAAACACATATATTAGTCCTCCTATTATTTTAATTAATTCAACTTTCCAAAATGAAATTATTGTTGTAGACCAAGCTGTATTACTTTAAAAGCTTAGTGAATAGTGAAAAGTGAATGATGAATAGTTATGGTGCGTCGACTTCGTCGACGAAAATTTAATAAAAACTGAATACCTGGTTTTTGCTTTAATTATAATTAGTCGGCATAGCCGACTTTCCATAACTATTCACTTTTAACTTTTCACTTTTCACTAAGTACTTCGCACTTAGCACTTAGCTATTATATACCCCCTGTAGTGGTATTTCAATCTCAGGGGTTGGTAACACTACTTATAGCCAACGACATAATTGCTTGTCCCAAGGCAATCCCCCCATCATTAGCTGGGATTTCGGAATGAGTATAGACTTTAAAACCATGCTTTCTAAGTCTATTAACGCTCATTTTCAGCAGGGTAATGTTTTGGAAAACTCCACCACTCAAAACTACTGAATTTAAGCTACTACTATCCCTTATTATTTTGCAGCCCTGCAATACAATTTCAGCTATAGTTGAATGAAATCTAGATGATACATGTCCCCTGCTCTTACCAGCTTGGATCTCCTTGACAATTTGTTTAATTATACCATCTGTTTTTGCAATAAAGCAACTATACCTTGACGCAGAAATGCCATCTTGACTGCAAAGCTCAATATTGTAGGGCTCTGCATTTTGCTCTACTGAATAAAATTCTAGCTCAATTGCAGCCTGACCTTCATAGCTGATATCAGTTTTAATTCCCAGCAAAGCAGAAACTGCATCAAAAAATCTCCCCATACTTGAGGTTTGAGTACAGTTCAAGCCTCTCTCCAACATTTTTATTGTAAAATCAATGTCATTTTGGCTTATTTTGCTCAGTGAGAGACCCTTTCCATAACCTTCATCTCCCTTGTTTTCTTGAATAAGATCTAGCATTTTCGCAGAAAAAAGGTAGCTTACGGCCATTCTCCACGGGTGCTTTACAGCCGAATCTCCGCCAGGCATCATAACATATTCCAGATGCCCAACTCTCTCAAAGCCATAATAACCTCCCTTGAAAAATTCCCCTCCCCAAATATTACCATCATCTCCAAAACCTGTTCCATCAAAGGAAACGCCTATTACCTGGCCAACCAATTGATTTTCAGCCATGCAGGCAGCGATGTGGGCTTTGTGGTGTTGAATTCCTATTTTATTTTTTTCAGAGTGATTCAAAGCATACAAAGAAGAGTAATAGTTTGGGTGAAGATCATATGCTATATATTCTGGGGTTATGTTAAATAATCTTTCAAAATGTTCAATGCCAGTACTGAAAGCTATATTTGTACTTTCATTCTCAAGGTCTCCAATATGATGGCTCAAATAAAACAAGTTCTTCTTGTTTAAGCAAAAAACATTTTTCAGCTCCCCACCACAAGCTAGTACTGAGGGTATTTTATAATTTTCATCAATTCCCAAAAGTTTATGCACATCTATTTTAATTGGCTTTGGAACATATCCTCTTGAGCGTCTTATAATATATTCTTTGTTTTCAAAAACTCTAGTAACTGAATCATCTGTTCGTATATAAATGTCTCGGTTATTTGTTAAAAACGCATCTGCAATACCAATAAGTCCACTAATTGCATCCTCATCCTTATAAAAGATCGGCTCACTGCTCAGATTTCCACTTGTCATAACTAGAATCTCAGGAAACCCATCCTGTTCAAACAAGATGTGATGTATTGGAGTATATGGTAACATTACACCGAGATACCTATTTAAGGACGCTATTGCTGCAGGCAACTCCATATCTACTTTCTTTTCAAGTAATACTATTGGACTAGCAGGTGATTTCAACAATTGCATTTCCTTATCGTTCATTTTACAGTATTTAGCCACCACATCAAGATTTCTCATCATCAATGCAAAAGGCTTATCGTCACGCTGCTTTCTACTTCTGAGTCTGTCCACGGCAGCCTCATTCAAGGCATTACACGCGAGATGGTATCCGCCAATGCCCTTTATTGCAGCAATTTGTCCTTCTTTTATTACTTCAGTAATGTATAGGGTACATTCATTACTGGTCATTTGAGTATTAGATATATCGTTACCATTTTCATCTGATATTCCAAGACTAGGTCCACAATCATGGCAAGCTACAGGTTGAGCATGATACCGCCGATCAGAAGGTGTTGTATACTCTTTTCTACAATTATCACACATTTCAAAACTACTCATTGTAGATTTATCTCTGTCATATGGTATATCTTTGATTATGGTGAACCGTGGACCACAGTTGGTACAATTAATAAATGGGTACATGAACCTTCTATCTTTACTGCTTTTGAGCTCTTCCAAGCAATCCACACAAGTACAAACATCGGGAGAAATATAAATCTGTCCTTTAGAATTCATCTTACTTTGCCTTATACTGAAATCATTAAAGCCTTCAAGTGGCAATTCTTCATAGTAAATAGATTCTATTTTAGATATAATGGGGGCTGTTTCCTTTATTCTTTCAAGGAAACAAATGATTTGGTTTGAGGTTGCCTCTACTTCTATTATTACATCACTGTCAGCATTGCCAACCCAGCCTTTTAATCCAAGCTGCATAGCCAAGTTGTATATAAATGGTCTGAAACCAACTCCTTGAACAATTCCAGTAATAACCGTTCTATATTTTATCATCCCTGCCCTATTCCAAGGTATTCTTTGGCTACCTGCATATCTTTTGAAATTTGCCGAATCAAACACTCAACATTTTCAAATTTTTTCTCATCTCTAACTTTTTTCAGAAAGAATACCTCTATCTTTTTTCCATAAATATCTTGGTTAAAATCAATTATATGTGTTTCTACTGTTTTTTGCCTAACATCTTCAAAAGTTGGGTTAAATCCAACGTTTGTCATACTATTATAAAGCTTTCCATTTAATAATGTCTTTGTAATGTATACACCATTTTCAGGTAGTACCAGAAATCTCTCTGGGTGGATATTTGCTGTAGGAAAACCAATGGTATTCCCTATTCTCCTACCACTTACCACCTCTGCAGTAATAGAATAATTTCTCCCCAAAAGCTTGTAGGAATTCTCAAGCTCCCCATTTATAATGCATTGCCTTATCCTTGTACTGCTTATAACTTGATTATCACATTTAATAGCAGGTATAACTATAACCTTAAAACAGTATTTTTTGCCTAGTTCCCTTAAAAGTTGTATGTCTCCCTGCCCTTTATAACCAAATTTATAATTATATCCCACTACAGCAAGTTTTATATGAAGTGTGTCTATCAAGATAGTTTTCACAAATTCCTCAGGTGATAATCTTGAAAAATCCTCATTAAACTTATCAAAATATAGATTATCCAATAACATCTCACTAAGTAACTCTATTTTTTTCTCTTCAGTTAAGAGCATAGGAGTAATAAGTTTCTTCCTAAGTATGTTTTCAGGATGCTTTATAAAAGTATAAACTATAGAAGACAATCCATTTAACCGACATTCCCGTATTAAGGTATTAATGAGGGCCATATGTCCAATATGTAAACCATCAAAATTGCCCAGCCCAACTCCTGTATTACAGTCAAAATAATTTTTAATATCACTAGAATAAATAACCTGCATGAAGGTCTCCTTTAGTTGTCCCTAAAAAACTTTTTCGTTTTAAGATACACAGCTTGTCCGTTATTAGAAAGCTCTCCTATCCCTAAAAAAGTGCCGTTTTTATCATATACCTTCTTTAAAGAATCCTTATCAAATTTATCACAAACAAATTCTATCCCTACACCATTATTATAATTAAACGTGTCAGCTACTTCCAGAAAAACGCTATCATATTCTTCAAAAACCGTCTCAACTGGTATTAAACTACTTTTAAGGACATTTTTATTTGCCAATTCTTTTATTTCTTCTATAGTTAGAGCTGAATCTAAATTGTATTTACCTGCACGTGTTCTAATTAAAAAAGACATATGACCACCACAACCCAGTTTCTCTCCAATGTCATGGCAAAGTGTTCTAATATATGTACCCTTTGAGCAGTGCACATCGAAAAGCACCTTCTTAGCAAGAAATTCTGTATTCTGCTCTCCGTTTTCAATAACTGTATTTTCTTCCCATATTCTAATTATTTTAATGTCAAATATATTGATATTTCTAATCTGACGCTCAATCGTGACACCCTGTCTTGCAAGTTCATATAGCTTTTTACCACCTATCTTAATAGCAGAATACATTGGTGGTAGCTGCTGTATCTCACCGACAAAACTCATAACTGCCTCTGATATTGTGTTATAGTCAGCATCAACATTATTTGCAAAAATTACCTTCCCTGATGAATCCTGTGTGTCTGTAGCAAAACCCAACGTCAGTTCTGCACGATATACCTTATCCTTATCAATCATAAACTCAATTGCCTTGGTTGCATTTCCTAAACATATTGGCAGAACACCAACCGCAGATGGGTCTAAAGTTCCTGTATGCCCTATTTTTTTTTGACTTGCAGTTTTTCTCAAAAAGGCTACCACATCAAAGGATGTCATTCCTGCTGGTTTTAATACATTCAAAATACCATTCATATTAAAGTCTATCCTTTACAGCATTAATTAACTTAGCTTTTACATCTTCTACACTACCCTTGACTGTACATCCAGCAGCTCTTTTATGACCACCACCGTCAAAAGCCGCAGCCACCTCTGAAACATCTACAAATGCTTTAGATCTCAAATTAACCCTAACCTCATTGTTCTCTTTTTCCTTAATTAAAATTGAAACCTCAACACCTTCAATTGACCTTCCTATATTTACAATACCATCACAATCCTCATCCTTGGCTCCAATTGATCTAATATCTTCTAATGAGAGTACAGTAACTGCAATCTTTGAATTCTCATACAATTCGAGTAATTCAATGGATTTCTGGGTCAATTTCAGCTTTGCAAAAGTTGTATTTTCAAAAATCCTTTGAGACAGATCTCCTATATCAATGCCTGTTTCTAGTAGCTCTGCAGCTATCCTATGTGTCTCTGCAGTTGTATTTCCATACTTAAAGCCACCAGTATCTGTTGCAATTGCAGTATAAAGGCACATAGCAATATCAGTGTCAATTTTTAACTTCAACTGCTTTATAATTTTGTAAACTATTTCGCCTGTTGAAGCAGACAAAGCATCCACAAAATTTAAATGACCAAATTTTGTGTTAGTAACATGATGGTCAATATTTATCGTACATGGTGCTTTAAAATAAGCTTCTGCTCTAGAGGCCAATCTGCCTACATCACCAGTATCTAGTGCTATATTCAAATCCATAACATCTTCCAGCTCATTATAGAAAGTAGCTAATTCAATTCCTGGTAAGAACTTATATACATTTGAAATATTTTCTTCAATATATATTGCTACCTTCTTACCAGCATTTTTTAGTGCTAACCCTAAAGCAAGAGATGAGCCTATAGCATCTCCGTCAGCTGAAATGTGAGGAAATATTGCTACCCCTCCTGCTTCATCTATTAACTTAATAATTTCTTTGTCCATTTTGACCCCCATTACCTTAGTAGTAGAAATAACTAAATAATAATTTTCTCCGTTTCAAAATCGTGTTTTATTATTTAGTTATTCCTTAAACTCTTTTTTTGCGTCATCTATTAACTTGTTTATATGAATACCATGCTCAATTGAAGTGTCCAATTCAAAATGAATTTCAGGAGTAGCCCTTAGTTGAACTCTATGTCCCAGCAGACGTCTAATAAAACCCGACGCACTTTTAAGAGCCTTCATTGCATTTTTCTTCTCATCAGCATCTCCCAAAACACTTACATAAACTTTTGCATGGCTTAAATCCTTTGAGACCTCACAGGCTATAATGCTCACCATTGTCGGTAGTCTTGGGTCCTTGATCTCATTTTGAATGATATTGCTTATTTCTTTTTTAACTTCCTCTGATATTCTTACTATTCTATCTGCCATATTTTATCTCCCGAGCCGCATAGTTGCTTAGCGCTGCGACCTCTATAATATTTATTATTAAACTATCTCTTAGTATTGCCAAATCTTAGCTCTTTTGATTCGCTAAAGAAGACTTAGTTCAGATGAAGTTTTCTGAACTCTAGCACTTTAGGAAAGTATAAGTGCAACTAAGGCTTCTGCCAGCGCCACAGGCTTGGCACAAGCCAAGTTTTCTTTATCGCCCTTATTTCGAATCTTGGCGACACTAATCTCGCGCTTGTTGAAGCGAGAGATTAGTAACGCCGTTGAGATCAAGAAGACTTAGTTATAATACACAAATAGGCTGAATTGGAAATTAATCCACTTCAACCTATCTGTAAAAAGTAAGATTGCACATCTAACGATGGTGTTTATCCCGATATACCGCCGCTATTCTCCTTCGTCGATAAGCCGCGCTACTATCCCGATTGCGATTTCTAGGATTCTGTGGGGAAACTTCACCCCCGCACAATCTAAGAACTCGCTTATCTCTTAACTTCTTCCATTACGAAGGCTTCGATTACATCGCCCTCTTTAATGTCATTGAAGCGTTCAATTGAAACACCACATTCATAGCCCTGAGCAACTTCCTTAGCATCGTCTTTAAATCTCTTGAGTGATGCAAGTTTTCCTTCATGAACCACTATGCCACTTCTAACAACCCTAACTTCAGAATTTCTCTGTACTTTTCCGTCTGTAACATATGCTCCACCAATAGTACCTACATCTGAAACCTTGAATATCTGTCTGATCTCTATATGTCCAAGTACAACCTCCTTAAAGGTTGGCTCAAGCATCCCCTTCATAGCAGCCTGTACATCTTCAATGGCTTTGTAGATAACGCTATACAATCTTAAATCTACCCCAGCGTTCTTTGCAGCCTCCGTAACAATTATACTAGGTCTTATATTAAACCCAATTATAATAGCATTTGAAACCTCAGCCAACGTAACGTCAGACTCGGTAATAGCACCAACTGCGTCATGAACAATATTTACTCTTACCTCAGCATCACTCAACTTCAGCAGAGACTGCTTAACAGCTTCAACTGAGCCCTGAACATCTGCCTTGATAATAATATTCAAGTCCTTGACCTTACCCGCAATAATCTGAGTATACAAATCTTCAAGAGTAACCTTGGCACTAGCTTTATAATGCTGCACCTTGTTTTCAAACTTTCTTTTTTCCACCAGTTGTTTTGCTACCTTTTCATCGGTAACAACATAGAATAGTTCTCCAGCCGCTGGAACGTCCGTCATTCCAAGAATTTCTACTGGCATTGAAGGTCCAGCAGACTTAATTGTAAGACCTTTATCATTTGTCATTGCTCTGATTCTACCAAATGCAGAACCAGCGATAATAGCATCTCCAGTTTTCAAAGTACCTCTTTGAACAAGCACTGATGCAATAGGTCCTCTTTCTTTATCAAGCTTAGCTTCAATAACGGTTCCCTTTGCCTGCCTATCTGGATCAGCCTTCAATTCTAACATATCTGCAGCCAAAAGAACCATTTCTAATAAATGATCTATATTTTCTCTCTTCTTTGCAGAAACAGGAACCATGATGGCATCTCCGCCCCATTCCTCGGCAACTATACCATACTTAGTAAGCTCTTGTTTAACCCTATCTATATCTGCACCTGGCTTGTCAATCTTGTTAATAGCAACAATGATTGAAACATTTGCTGCCTTTGCATGATTTATTGCTTCTATTGTCTGTGGCATTACACCATCATCTGCAGCAACAACCAGTATTGCAATATCAGTAGCTTGAGCTCCTCTAGCACGCATTGCTGTAAAAGCTTCATGACCAGGAGTATCTAAAAATGTAATTTCCCTATCATTAATCTTAACTGTATATGCACCTATATGCTGAGTAATTCCACCTGCTTCACTATCCATTACACGAGCGCTTCTTATTGCATCAAGCAAGGAAGTCTTACCATGGTCAACGTGTCCCATAACAACAACAACTGGAGGCCTTGGCTGTAATTTGGTTTCATCTGCTGTTTCAACGTCATCAAAGAGTATATCCTCTTCGCTAATCTGTATTGCTCTCTCGGTTTTTACGCCATACTCTTCAGCAATAACAGTGGCAGTTTGAAAATCAACATCATTATTCAACGTTGCCATTACCCCAAACACCATCAGCTTTTTAATAATCTCAGTTGATGTCTTTTTAAGTGACTCAGCCAACTCTTTTACTGTAAGTGAATCTGGTATAGTTATTGAAGTCAATACTGCCTTTGGGGGAATATACTTCACAACAACTTTTTCATTCCTTCTATTTCTAGGAAATCTCTTTTTCTTTCCATCATCATTATAGAACTCACTAAAAATGTAATCCTCAGAGAGAATTTCTGAAACGCCTTTTTTCTCAATAACAATTTTTTGAGGTCTTACTCTTGCCTTGTTTTGAATAACAGTAGTTTTTGGCGCCTCTTTCTTTTTGTTTTCTTCTCTCTTCACATTCTTGTCAAAATCCTTACTTTGGAATTCTCTTCTTGCTTCATTCCTCTGTGAGTCAAACTGGTCTTGAGCAACAGCTGCATCAGGCTTTGGTATTTCCAAATTATTTTGTCTATACTGGCCTTGTGGTCTGTCTGACCTTTGCCCATTATTATACTGACCTTGTCCTTGTGGTCTGTCAGTTCTAGGTCCATTATTGTACTGGCCCTGTGGTCTGTCAGTCCTAGGTCCATTAGTGTCGGTAGTTGTGGACTCATCAGCTTTTTTAACTTCAGCAACCTCATTATTTGGTGCTTGGTTCTGAGTTGTTGGTTCTACAGCCTCAACCCGCTCAACATTTTTGTTTTCCTTAATGTCTACTCTTTCAACTGCAGTATCTTTATTATCAGGCTTAGCTACATCAATTGCTTCATTGTTTTTTATAATCTTAGTTTCAATTTGAATAGTGTTATCTGCCACAGTTATGCCCTCTTTGTTAATGTCCTCATTTTTCAAATTTTGTTTCACAATAGTAGGATCATCTTGTTGAATATGAGGTGCCTTTGTCATATTATTTTGAGGTTCAGCAGCTCTATCATTTCTATTAATCTGTTTGTTTTTAAAATCAGGCTTACTATCTCGTACATAACCTGGTCTTAGCCCAGAAGTATTTGAATCTGTTTTCATATATTCATTCTTAAAGCTTGGCCTTGGCACATTTTTTGTATCCACCTTAGGATAAGTAGTTGTTGTCCCCAAGCTATTCACTTCTGTTTTGCTATCAATAATTATCTCCGTTGTTCTAATAATTCTTGGAGCACTCTTTATGTCCTTTTTAACATCCGTTTTCTTTTCAGTCGCATGGACAACATTATCCACAACTACCTTTTTCTCTTCTACAGGCTTCTTTTCTTCATGTTTAATTACACCGATATGCTTATAAAGTGCATCTAATTCCTTAGGTTCAAGAAGACTCATATGATTTTTTACATTTACATTTATCTCAGCAAGCTTTTCCATTAACCTTTTACTTGTAGTATTAAGTTCTTTGGCAAGCTCGTATATTCTTGCTTTATCCAATAGCTTCACCCCCGGATTCATTTATTTGATTATCTATTAATTTAAGAAGGCCATTTTTAAAGTCCTTAGACACAATACAAGTAACTGCTCGTATTTCTTTTCCTGTGTATCTGCCGAGCTCAAGTTTTTCGCCATATTCTCTATAGCAAAGATTTCGGAAGTTGCACATGCTTTTAAATTTGTCCTTCGTGTTTTCAGAAGCATCGCTTGCCACAATGACAAGAACAGCTTTCCCTGATTTTATAGTCCTCTCACAAGTCTCATCACCAGATAATAGCTGACCCGCTTTTTTAGCAAGCCCTAATAAGGAATAAACCTTATCCATCATTTCCCTCCAATTGGTTTTTCAAGTTGTTATATATTTCTACATCAATTGTAGTCTCAAAAGCCTTCTCAAGTCTTTTTGCCTTTATAGCTTTCTCAAGGCAATCTTTACTTCTGCATATGTATGCACCTCTACCAGGCTTCTTACCAACGAGATCAATGTTGATTTCTCCCTTATTATTTCTAACCACGCGTATCAATTCCTTCTTTGGTTTCATTACTTTGCAACCAAGACACATACGCAATGGAATCTTTTTTTGCTTCATCCATCCACACCTTCCAAATTAAAATTTAATATATTTTCAAATTTAGATAATTTTACAATTCATAATAGAAAATGAAGTATAACTAAATTAAGTTTTAATCAGTAATTATTTCTTCTTGATTACTTTCATCATTTTGGTTATCATCGTCAAAATCCAAATATTGACTTTCACTACTATTATCAAAGAGTTGGTTTTCAATAGTCTGTCTCAATTGTGATTCACTCTTAATATCAATTTTCCAACCTGTAAGTTTTGCAGCAAGCCTTGCATTTTGTCCTTCTTTACCTATTGCCAATGAAAGCTGATAATCAGGAACAATAACCTTTGCCGCCTTTTCATTGTCAACTATATCAACCCTAACAACCTTTGCAGGGCTCAAACTACTTGCTATAAAATCTCTTATATCGTTACTCCATTTAATAATATCAATCTTCTCACCCCTGAGTTCATCAACAATAGCCTGTACTCTAGTTCCTCTTTGTCCAACACATGCTCCAACAGGATCTACATTTTCATCTTTAGAGTAAACAGCAATCTTTGTTCTTGAGCCTGGTTCACGAGAAATGCTCTTTATCTCAACAGTACCATCATGAATCTCAGGAACCTCTAATTCAAAAAGCCTCTTTACCAGGCCAGGATGCGTTCTTGAGATCATAATCTGAGGTCCTTTAGTTGTCTTCTTAACTTCAACAATAAATGACTTTAGCCTCTCATTAAACCTATATTCTTCACCAGGAGTTTGCTCAGATGGTGCTAGAACTGCCTCTGTTTTACCAAGGTCAACTATAACATTTCTCTTTTCTACTCTTTGAATAACACCAGTTACTATGTCACTTTCCTTGTTGTAGAACTCATCATAAATAATTCCACGTTCAGCCTCTCGGAGTTTCTGAACAACTACTTGTTTAGCAGTTTGTGCAGCTATTCTTCCAAAAGTTCTAGGAGTAACCTCCATCTCTGCAATATCACCAGCCTCAAGTGTTGAACTGATTTTCGAAGCTTCTTCAACTGAAATATCCATTGCTTCAATGTCAGGTACCTCGGCAACCTTTCTAAGTCCGAAAACTTTAACATCGCCTGAAATCCTATCTATATTTACCTTAACATTCATTGCAGAACCAAAGTTCTTCTTGTATGCAGAAATAAGTGCAGCTTCTATTGCTTCAATTATTACTTCCTTCTGAATTCCTTTTTCTTTTTCTAGCTGTTCAAGTGCTAAAATCAACTCAGCGCTCATTTCATCAACCTCCCATTACGAATCAATTATTTAAAATTTAATGGCTCTCTTTACGATAGCAACCTTTTCTTTTTCAAAATCAATATTATTGCCATCTTGATTTATTACGATTTTATCTTCTATCAAGCCAATTAATTCGCCCTCAAATATTTTTTTACCATCTATAGGCTTAAAAAGTTTAACTTCAACCAATTCGCCTTTATATTTTATAAAGTCTCTCTCTGTTTTTAATGGCCTTTCCAAGCCAGGTGAAGAAACTTCCAAATAGTAACACTGTTCAATAGGATCTTTCTCATCAAGTACTTCGCTTATTTTTTCACTAACTGCTTGACAATCATCGATACCAATTCCACCTGGTTTGTCAATATACACTCTTAGGTACCAATTTGTACCCTCTTTAATAAACTCCACATCCACCAATTCATAATTCAATCCTTCTACTATAGGCATCGCAAGTTCTGTAATTACTTGCTGTATATTTATTTTCATATTCGTTTTTGCCTCCGTAAGCTAAAGCCCAAGCCCTGTTCAAGCTATCTTGTTATTCATAAACTTCCTGCATTAACAAAATCACAAAATAATAATACGCAAAAACTTAGGCACTATGTGTGCCTTTTGTTAATTGCAATAAACATGAATCAGGCAATCTTTCTGCCTTTTTTATTAGTTTACCCATCATAACCTTTTTTAAGTCAGATAAAAATAGTTCTTGAATTCAGATGGAACTTTAACACATCTAAATCTTAGAAATAGTTATCTAGGGTCGTAGCACTGCATCTCTCTGCGCTTTAAAAGCAAGAGTATTAGGGGTATAGCAGCGGATAAACAACAAAGAGTGGGATTTCCCACTCTTGGCAGTAAAGTCTATTAAACCTCTATCCTCGTGTATTATACCATTAGTGTTTCTAATTATCAACAATTTATTAATGTTTTAAAAAATTTGCTTCCATATTAAAACAAACAAAGCTGATTACTTTCGGGCAGCCCTTTAAGACAATTGTTTCTCTCAAGTATTTCAATAACCGATTTGCTGATTTTTGCTTTAGTTCGGAGTTCATCTATCGATAAGAACTCTCCACCCAGTCTTGCCTCCACCATATTCTGCGCCGCAGTACTTCCCAGGCCTTGAAGTGCATTTAAAGGTGGTCTGATGCCATCCTCCTCTATTTTAAACTTCTTAGCATCTGAAACATACAAATCGATTGGCAAAAACTTAATGCCTCTGGCATACATCTCATTTACAACCTCTAATATAGTTAATACGCTCTTTTCTTTCGTCGAAATAGTATTTCCCTTCATTTCATATTCTCTAATTTTATTTCTCACCTTATCCTGGCCCTGAGCCATCATCTCTGCATCAAAATCATCTGCTCTTACAGTGAAGTATGTTGCATAGAAAGCATACTTATAATTAACTTTGAACCATGCAATTCTAAATGCCATCATTACATATGCCGCAGCATGTGCTTTCGGAAACATATATTTAATAGCTTTGCATGATTTTATGTACCAATTGGGAACTTTATTTTCCTTCATTGCAACTTCATATTCCTCTTTAACACCCTTTCCCTTTCGGACATCCTCCATAATTTTAAATGCAGTCTTGGGTGGAAGCCCTGCATGCATGAGATATATCATAATATCATCACGGCAACATATACTCTGTGAAAGTGTGGTGATTCCACTTTTTATTAAGTCCTGAGCATTGTTTATCCAAACATCAGTACCATGTGAGAGCCCCGATATTCTTATTAATTCAGAAAATTTCTGTGGCTTTGTATCCATCAACATTTGTCTAACAAACTTTGTCCCAAACTCAGGTATGGCAAATGTGCCTGTCTCACTTCCAATATCCTCAGGTTTCACTCCTAAAGCTTCTGTGCTATTGAAAAGGCTCATAGTAGCTTTATCCTTACCAATAGGAATTGTTGTTGCATCTACCCCAGTCAAGTCTTCAAGCATTCTAATAGCAGTTGGGTCATCATGCCCTAGTATATCAAGCTTGAGTATGCTGCCATGCAGAAAGTGATAATCAAAGTGTGTGGTTATTACTCCTGATTGAGTGTCATCTGCTGGCTTTTGAATTGGGGAGAAATCATATATTTCCTTATTTTTAGGCACTATCATTATACCACCTGGATGCTGTCCCGTAGTTTTTTTGATACCGGTACAGCCCTTTACCAGACGGTTTATTTCAGCATTTGCAACTACCAGTTCTCTTTGATCAAGATAGTTTTTGACAAACCCATACGCAGTTTTCTCTGCAAGTGAAGAAATAGTTCCCGCTCTGAATACATAGCCCTCACCAAAAAGTTCTTCTGTATATTTATGTGCTACAGCCTGATATTCTCCAGAAAAGTTCAAATCTATATCAGGTTCCTTATCTCCATCAAAACCCAAAAATGTCTCAAATGGAATATCATATCCATCTTTTTTTAGGTTGTTGCCACACTTTGGACATACCTTCTCTGGGAGGTCAAAGCCACAGTCATATGAGCCATCTAAAATGAACTCAGAGTATTTGCATTTTTCACATATATAGTGTGGCTCTAGAGAGTTAACCTCAGTAATACCCGACATATTGGCTACAAAGGAAGAACCTACAGAACCCCTTGATCCAACTAAATATCCATCGCTTAAAGACTTTGAAACCAACTTCTGAGCAATGAGATACATAACGGCAAATCCGTTTTTGATAATAGAGTTGAGTTCCTTTTCCAGTCGCAGTGATACAACCTCAGGAAGCTCCTCTCCGTATATCTCCTTCGCTTTGTCCATTGCCATCGTCTCTATGTCATGCTCTGCGCCCTCTATCTTTGGTGGAAAGGTACCCTCAAGTACTGGAGCAATGCTCTCTATCATATCAGCAATTAGGTTAGTATTTCCTATTACAACCTCGTGCGCCTTTTCCTCTCCAAGATAGTCAAACTCTGCTAACATCTCATCTGTTGTTCTAAAATATAGCGGTGCTTGATTATCTGCATCAGAGTAACCCTGACCTGACATAAGAATTCTTCTGAACACCTCGTCTCTTTGGTCCATAAAGTGTACGTCACAAGTGGCTACTACTGGTTTTCTATGTCTTTCACCAAGCTTGACAATCTTTTTGTTGATTTTTTTAAGATCTTCCTGCGAGCCAACCTTCCCGTTATTAATAAGGAACTGGTTATTGCCTAAAGGTTGAATTTCCAGATAATCATAGAATCTTACTATTTTTGATATCTCATCTTCGCCTTTATCATTGAGAATTGCTCTATACAGTTCTCCAGCCTCACAAGCACTACCCAGAATAAGCCCCTCTCTGTATTCCATAAGCAGCTTTTTAGGAACTCTAGGTTTTTTGTAGTAATACTTTAGATGTGATTGTGAAACTATTTTATATAAATTTTTCAATCCAACTGTATTTTTAACTAATATAATTGCATGATAAGATGCGGCTTTGACGTTTACTTCACCCTCAAAGGCATTTTGTATATCCTTTATACATTTACACTCTTTTTTTTTAAGAATATCTAAGCAGTATAAAAATATTTTTGCAGTTGCCATTGAATCATCTACAGCTCTATGATGATTTTCCAATTCAATTCCTAAGTGTTTTGCAACTAGGTTTAATTTATATTTTCCAAGTTCAGGGAACATTTTTCTGCACAGCTCTAATGTATCTATATATGGATTTCTTATTTTTTCTCCCATTTGCTTTAAATTATACTTTATAAAACCTACGTCAAAATTTGCATTATGTGCAACAAGTACTGTTCCCTCAATGAATTCCATAAATCCATTTAAAACCTGCTCAATTGGTGGAGCATCTGCAACCATTTCACTAGTTATACCTGTAAGTTTAACAATGAAGCTTGGTATTGGAATACCAGGATTGACAAAAGTGCTGAATCGATCTATAACCTTGCCTTCTTTTATCTTAACTGCACCAATCTCAGTTATTTTATCCTTATGAGGATTTAACCCTGTGGTCTCTAAATCGAAAACTACAAATTCATCATCAAGAGTGTGTGCATCTGAGTCATAAACAATTGGCACACTGTCATCTAGTAAATAACACTCAAGTCCATAAATTATCTTTATTTTACTTTTTTTTGAAGTTGCATACGCATCTGGATAAGACTGTACAACGCCATGATCTGTTATCGCAATAGCCTTATGTCCCCACTCTGCTGCTCTTTTCACTAATTCCCTCGCTGGTGTTACTCCATCCATTGCGCTCATCTGAGTGTGCAGGTGTAGCTCAACTCTCTTCTCTACCGCTTCATCATGTCTAATTTCCTTTTCAGTCTCATTAATATCAAAAGCCATAATAGCAAGTTCTTTTGAGAATTTATCGTATTGCGCATCCCCTCTTATTCTCAGACAGACTCCCTCAACAATACGCTCAGAAATATTACTAAAATCCTTTTTGTCTACAAACATCTTTATCGTCACAGAACTTGTATAATCTGTGATATCAAAAATGAAAATATATTTCCCGCCTTTTATTTCCCTTGACTCGGTTTTAAATACTTCACCGGCTATAGCAACCTTACCAGAATCAGGGGTAACATCTACTATTCTCATGATACTATCGGTAAATGGTTTACCTGTAATAATACTTTTAATTGAACCATTTAACGGACTTGAAGATTTATAATCACCATTTTTTTTCTTTGAATCTATCGATGTAAGAGATATCGCTGAACTAACTACCCTCGCCTCATTTTTTTCTTTCTGTGCGACATACTCTTCCATTTTACTTGAATCTACTTGTACATCACAGAATTCAATCTTCACCTTTTTGGAAATACTATCTTCTATAAATTGCTCAATTACTGTGTGGCAATTTTGAGATTTCAGAATTTGTGAACCAACTGTAGTAAGATTTATGATAATTTTATTTTCATCCAAATCATATGTACTGCCTATTAAAATTCCCCTGCATACTGCTACTTTTTTTGTAAGCATCACAATCATTTCTTTCCACATGCCTTGCAAATAATCTTCTAAGCTACACTCTTTGGTGCATCTCACCTTTATTGTGATATTGTCAGCTCCAAGCTTGCTCTTAAGGTACTCTTCCATTTTCATAGTTAGCTCTATACTTATCAGCTCAGGGCTTGAAGTATATATTTCCAGCCTATTCGTTTTTAAAAACACACTCATTCTGTCAATATTTAGATCCCTTAAAACAGAAAATTCGCCATCAAAATCTACAGTATCAGGAAATAAATTAGCAAATATTTTATTAGAATTTTCAGAACCATCCATTGTTTTGACCCCGTAACCATATTTAAGTAATAACTAAATAATATAAATTGACATCTACATCTGATTTATTTCTCTAATTAATTCCTCTACTATCTTGTCCTGAGGAATTTTTCTTATAATTTCACCTTTTTTGAAGAGCAGAACCTCGTTAACACCGCCTGCTATGCCGATGTCAGCGTCTCTTGCCTCACCTGGACCATTTACAGCACACCCCATAATTGCAACTTTTATATTTTTGTTAAGCTTGTCCAAAATAGGCTCAAGAATATTGACAATACCTATCAAATCAAACCTTGTTCTGCCACAGGTTGGGCAAGATACTAGCTCAATGCCATCCTTAATTATTCCCAATGATTTAAGTATTTGTTTACCTACTCTGACCTCTTCTACAGGGTCGCCAGTAAGCGAAACTCTGAGCGTATCCCCTATTCCCTCAGCTAAGAGGCACCCAATCCCGATAGATGATTTAATGGTTCCTTTGTAAATTGTACCTGCCTCAGTCACACCAATATGAATTGGATAATTGGTTTTCTGTGAGAGAAGTCTATACGCTGCTATGGTCATTGGCACACTAGAGGCTTTAATAGATATAGCTATATCATCAAAATTGGCATTCTCTAACATTACAGTATGCGCAAGAGCGCTCTCCACCATGCCTTCAGGTGTAACACCACCAAACTTCACTATAATACTTTTCTCTACAGAACCAGAATTCACTCCAATTCTTATAGGTATTTGCCTCTCTTTGGCCATATCAGCAACAATTTTTACTCGATCCTGACCACCAATGTTTCCAGGATTAAGTCGTATCTTATCGACTCCATTTTTCATGCAATCTAATGCTAACCTATAGTCAAAGTGAATATCTGCCACAAGAGGTATTCTTATTGCTTTCTTTATTTCACCCACTACGTTAGCAGCCTCACTATCAGGAATTGCCACACGAATAATGTCGCAGCCTGCTTCCTCTAGCCTCTTTATCTGCTCAACAGTAGCCTTGACATCTCGAGTGTCTGTGTTTGTCATTGATTGCACAGAGATGGGAGAATCTCCACCAATATAGATATCTCCCACTCTTATTTTTCTAGTTTGTTTTTTCTGTAAATATTGTTCCACAGGGATTCTACCCTCTTCCTAATCTTAAGATGTCATTAAAGGTAGCGTAAATCATCAGCATAATTAAAAGTACAAAACCTATCATTGTAATTAAAGCCTCTTTATCAGGGTTTAACGGCTTTTTTCTTATTCCTTCAACCAGCAATAGCACTAGTTTACTTCCGTCAAGTGCAGGGAATGGAAGTAAATTTACAAGACCCAGATTAATGCTTATCATCGCCGTAAAGGATAGCAGATTGAGAACTTTATCCATAAGAGAAGGACTTTGCGCAACAACATCTTTAATAGTAGTGGTTATACCTATCGGTCCCATCAAATCGCTTGCAGGAACTTTCCCTGTAAAAAGCCACCCTAAAGAATAATATATTGATCTTGAAATAGATATATTATATTTAACCGACTGAACCAGTGTATTAGCAAATCCACCCTTTGTGTGCTCAAAATCAACACCAATAGCGTAATATTCTGGATTTTTACCAATCATTGGCACTACTGGCTTTAAGTTTAGTTCATTACCACCTCTACTGACAGTAATAATTACATCATTTTGTTTTATTTGTTCTAGAACCTTCGCAATATCCTGCCTTGAATTAACTGCAATACCATTAAGTTTGATGATTTTATCTCCATCTTTAAGACCTGCCTGCATAGCAGGGGACTTATCAGATACATCAACAGCCACATTAGATTCTACACCATCAGTAGCTTTTGGAGCAAAGCCAAGTTTATATCCACTCTGTCTTGGTGGAGTTATTTTAACAGTTTTTGTTTCACCATTTCTCTCATACTGTAAATTTACACTTTCATTTGTTAGTGGGTAAGCAAATATCTCTAAGTCATTGACTTGGAAGATTGATTTGCCATTATATTTTTGAAGCTTGTCGCCAACTTGTATTCCGGCTTTTCCTGCGACTGAACCAGGCAATATTGTTTTAATCTGTGTAGTATAAAACCCAGACTGTGCCATTATTAAAAATGCAAAAACAATTGCAACCAATATATTCATTATAGGCCCAGCAGCAATTATAGCAGATCTAACACCTATTGGCTTTTTGTTGAAAGCTCTGTCATCCTCTGAAGCCTCTTCCTCGCCCTCCATTTTGACATAACCGCCTAACGGAATCAGCCTTAAAGAATAAGTTGTCTCTCCCTTTTGAAAGGAAAAAAGCTTAGGCCCCATGAATAAAGAGAACTCATTAACCTTTACCTTAAATGCCTTTGCCACCAGGAAGTGACCCAGTTCATGTATTATAATCAAAAAGCTTAAAGCTAAAATAGCTAATAGAATACCCATTAAATCCTCCATAGTTTAATAATTTACTAGTTATCTAGAGTTCAGAGTAAGAAAAAACTTCATCTTAATCAAGTCTTCTTTATCTGATGTCTACGTCATACTCACGCCTCTATAAGCAATGAGATAAGCCGCTACGACCCCGAATAACGAGTTCTTGCTATCTGCATTGCTGCAGCTCTTGCCCATCTGTCTACTTCTAGTATATCATATAGGCATGGACAAATATTCACGTTATGCTCCTGCATTACCTTTTCAATAATATATGGTATCGCAGTAAAAGAAATTTTGTTGTTTAAAAAATCAGCAACTGCTACCTCATTTGCAGCATTCATTGCAGCAGCCATAGTTCCTCCAGCCGTCAAAGCATCATAAGCTAACTGCAGGCATCTGAATGTTTTTGTATCTGGTTCTTCAAAGGTAAGCTGAGAGCATTTTAAGAAATCCAGCTTCGGAAAGCTATTCTTGCATCTATTGGGATAGGTCAAAGCCAACTGAATCGGAGTTCTCATATCAGGCGAACCCAATTGAGCTATTATAGACCCATCAACATACTCAACCATTGAATGTATGATGCTCTGAGGATGCACTAAAACCCGAATTCTATCAAGCTCCTTACCAAAAAGCCATTTTGCTTCAATTACTTCCAACCCTTTGTTCATAAGCGTTGCAGAATCAATTGTTATTTTGCTACCCATGCTCCAATTTGGATGTTTCAGTGCCTCCGCTGGTGTAATATTCTCTAACTCACTTAAATTTTTCCCTCTAAAAGGACCTCCAGAGGCAGTGATAATTATTTTCTCCACCTGCTTTTCATCATTGCCCATTAGGCATTGGTATATGGCGCAGTGCTCACTATCTACTGGAAATATTTTAACATTATATTTTTTAGCCTCTTCAATAACAAGCTTACCAGCGGTGACAAGTGTCTCCTTGTTAGCAAGTGCTATATTCTTTCTATTTTTTATAGCATGCATTGTAGGAATGAGTCCGACCGTTCCAACTACTGATGTTACAACGGTATCTACCTCTTCTAGCTCAACCACACGTTTCATTCCATCAAGGCCAAAAAGCACTTCAATATTCATGCCATGAAGTCTGTACTCAAGCTCTTTAGCTAATTCCTTATTGCCCACCGATACAACTCTAGGCAAAAACTCATGAACCTGTTTTTCAATAAGATCTATATTTGAATTTGCCGACATTGCAGCAACTTTTATTCCAAGATTTCTTGCTACATCTAGCGTCTGAACGCCAATAGAGCCTGTAGAACCTATTATTGAAATTACATTTGCCATTTAACCTCCACGATAAGTAATCCAATTCTTTTTTTAACTCTTAATTCAAATGTGTTTACTATATAAATAGCACTAAAACAAAATATACCACCGGGGCTACAAATAAAATACTATCAAATCTATCTAAAACGCCTCCATGTCCAGGCATAATATTACCAAAATCCTTTATATTAACATATCTTTTTATTGCTGATGCAGACCAATCACCAATCTGAGAAATAATCCCACATAAAAATCCTAGCAAGGATAATGCAACAAACGATATTTTTAAACCGAAGTAAGCATCTACAATAAAACCAAATGCTATCATTAATGCAATACAGCCCAATATTCCTCCAATTGCTCCTGCCTGTGTTTTCTTTGGACTTATTTCAGGTATAATTTTCCTTTTACCAAATAACCGACCAAATATGTATGCCATAGTATCAGTTCCCCAGGCACCAATGAATATTAGCCATATTAAAACAACTCCAGAATCCAAGTTTCGGATTAATATCAAGAAACTCATAAGATAGGTCACATATGCTATTCCAAAAGCTGTCACACATGCATCTATTATATTATATCGATTATGTCCCAAAACAATGAATGCCATGCTTAAAAATATAATTAAACAGATAGATATTCCAGTTAATATATTTGTGTCAATATTAAACCAACCAGTTTTTTGAAGACCCAAAATCAACAATGGCAAAATGGACAAATACCCTACGATCTTTATAGGATGAATGTCTTTTACGTTTGCTACAGAATTATAAAACTCATAGAGTCCAATTGCTGCAATTAAGCTCACTACTACACCTAGTGTGATTGACCCAAGATATAAAACAACAATAAGTAAAGCAATTCCAACTAATGAACTTATCACTCTCGTCTTTAACATGAAAGCCCTCCAAATTTATTGGCCTACTCCGCCATATCTTCTATTTCTTTTCTCAAATGCACTAATTGCCTCTTTAATATGACTTTCGTTTACGTCAGGCCAAAGCTCCTTTGTAAACCAGAACTCAGTATATGCACACTGCCATAATAAGTAATTGCTTATTCTCTGCTCTCCACTTGTCCGTATAAGAAGATCAGGGTCAGGAATCCCTGCTGTATATAGGCAGCTTTCAAATTCACTTTCATCTATCCCATCAATAGACAATTTATTAGCTTTAACCTTCTTAGCAATTTCTTTTACTGCGTTGAGCATCTCAAATCTAGAACCATAATTGAGTGCTATATTAAGGCACAATCCATCATTCCCACTAGTCAACTTCTGAACCCTTACAATCTCTTGTTGTAGTTCAACTGGTAATCCTCTAACGTCACCAATTACCTTTATACGCACATTACTACCATAGAGCTCTTTCTCAGCATTGCGCAAAAACTCCAGTAATAGGTTCATTAGCGTATCAACCTCACCCTGGGGTCTCTTCCAGTTTTCAGTTGAGAACGCATAAACCGTCAAATATTCAACTCCTATTTTAGAACAATAAATAACAATTCTTTTAAGAGCCATAGATCCTTCTCTATGTCCTAAGCTTCTAGGCAATCCTCTTTTTTTAGCCCATCTACCATTTCCATCAGGTATAATAGCAATATGGGTAGGAACCACCTTAAAATCTTCACTTATTTTCTTTCGAGTGAGGTATTTATCCAAAATACCCATATTTTACATTCAACTCCCACTGTAATTCTTTAGTGTAGCTATTACAATATTCAGCTTTCATATTTAAAACAACCCCTCATTTAGAGGGGTTTACATACAAGTATAGTTAATTTCTTATATCCTAGGGAATAAACCCTGAGCACTCTAAATGAATCATCATACTCAAAAATTTCTAATTTAGGTGGTGCAGTAATTGAGATATTCTCCACACAATAACCTTTTTGTGAAGCTAACTTGAGAGCATCTCCAAGTGTAAAGCCAATTAGTTGGTTGATATCAGTTAAAAACTCACTATCTCCACTTATGCTCTCTTCTATATGTTCATCAGTTTTAGTATAACTCAAATGGCTATACCTCCATAATTTCCCTATCTTTGGCTTCTACAATATGGTCTATATCAGCAATATATTTGTCTGTAATAATTTGTATATCTTTTTCTGCATCCTTTAAATCATCTTCAGTAATTTCGCTTAGTTTTTTCTTTGCCTTCATAACTTCAATAGAATCTCTTCTAATAGCTCTAATGGCAACCTTCGACTCTTCGCCTTCTTTTTTAGATGTCTTAGTTAGTTCCCTACGTCTCTCTTCTGTTAGTGCAGGAAAAACAAGTCTAATGACTTTACCATCATTGTTTGGATTAACCCCAATATCTGATTTTTGTATCTCTTTTTCTATCTCTTTAAGCAACTTAGGCTCCCACGGCTGTATCAAAATAACTCTAGCTTCTGGTATGGATACAGACGCAATCTGTTGAATTGGTGTTGGGGAACCGTAGTATTCAATAGTAATTTTATCTAATATTGACGGGTTAGCTCTTCCTGCCCTGATACCAGAAAGATTATCCCTCAATACATGTATAGTCTTTTGCATTTTTTCATCAATGGGTTCATAAATTTCCTTATCCATAATACTCCTCCTTAAATTTATACTTATATAATACAATTATTTACGAAGGATTTCAATATATTGTAGTCCCAATCGCTTCACCTTTTACTGCTCTAATAATATTATCTGGATCATTTAGTCCAAATACAAGCATTGGTATTGAATTATCCTTACAAAATGAAGCAGCTGTTAAATCAATTGCACATAAACCTTTATTTAAATATTCTTGATAACTTAGCCTATCAAATTTAACCGCATTAGGATTTATTGAAGGGTCTGAGTCATATATTCCATCAACATTCTTAGCCATTAATATTGCCTCAGCATCTATCTCAGCGGCTCGGAGTGCTGCTGCAGTATCTGTTGAAAAATATGGATTTCCCATTCCACATGCAAATATAACTATTCTTTTTTTCTCTAGATGTCTTACAGCTTTTCTTCTTATATATGGTTCGGCGATCTGTCTCATCTCAATTGCAGTCTGAACTCTTACTTGTATGCCTCTAGACTCTAATGCATCCTGTAAGCCCAGAGCGTTAATTACAGTGGCCAGCATACCCATATGATCTGCTGTAGTTCTATCCATTCCCTTACCGCTCCTACCTCTCCAGAAGTTCCCTCCACCTACAACGATGGCTACCTCAACACCCATCTCATGGATTGTAAGAATTCTATCACATATTTCATTAACAGTGTCAGTATTTATTCCGTTGCCTTTCTCTCCAGCTAAAGCTTCTCCGCTGATTTTTAACATTATTCTTTTATATTTTGATTCAGTCATAGCTTCTCCTTATATTCAAATATATAATATATATAATCTTCAAATGTTCGTAAAAAAAGGCCTAATAAAGGGAACATACAATAAATATGTTCCCCTTGATTAATTAACTATCTATTTGCTTCATAACTTCATCAGCGAAGTTCTCTTCTTTCTTTTCAATACCTTCGCCTCTTTCAAATCTTGCGAATCTTCTAATAGTGATATTTTCACCAATTCGAGAAATTTTCTCATTTACTAATTGTCCGATAGTAATATCAGGATTTTTAATAAATGGTTGCTCCATCAAGCAATTCTCAGTATAAAACTTTTGAATTCTACCTTCAACCATTTTTTCAATAATTTTTTCAGGTTTTCCTTCGTTCTTAGCTTGAGCTCTCAGTATTTCTTTCTCGCTCTCTATTATAGAAGCAGGTACTTCTTCTCTTCTTACATATTCAGGCTTGCTTGCAGCTATCTGCATTGCAACATCCTTAACAAATGCTTTGAATTCTTCATTTTTTGCAGCAAAGTCAGTTTCAATATTTACTTCAACAAGCACTCCGATTCTACCGTTGCCATGTATATAAGACTCAACTAAGCCCTCAGCAGCAACTCTTCCTGCTTTTTTTGCAGCAGCAGCAAGTCCTTGTTCTCTCAAAAAAGCAATTGCTTTCTCTAAATCGCCGTTAGTTTCGGTGAGCGCCTTTTTGCAATTCATCATTCCTGCTCCGGTTCTTTCGCGGAGCTGCCTTACCATTTCAGCAGTAATCATTATTAATCCTCCAAACCGTGTAATATCTTATTTTAAAAATAAAATTATATTTTCATGTATTTTAACTTAAGGTAATTACTAAATTGCGTCTTATATAAAACGCAATCTAGTAATAATGCCATTTTAGGCTAATTACTCAGCAACTACTTCTACTTCAACATCAGTAACAACCTCAACAACAGGTGCAACTTCAGTAGCAGGTGCAACATCAACAACAGGTGCAACATCAACAACAGGTGCAACTTCAACAACAGGTGCAACTTCAACAACAGGTGCAACCGCAACAACAGGTGCAATAGTAGCTGTAGGAGCAACATTAGTAGTAGTTTCTGGTGCAAACTGTTCGCCTTGACGACCTTCTATGATAGCATCAGCCATTTTTGCAGCAATTAGCTTTACAGCTCTTATTGCATCATCATTACCTGGAATAACGAAATCAACTTCATCAGGATCACAGTTTGTATCAACTATAGCTACAACTGGAATGCCTAACTTCCTAGCTTCAAGAATTGCATTTCTTTCTTTACGTGGGTCAACAACAAACATTGCTCCTGGAATCTTTTTCATGTTCTTGATTCCACCAAGATTCTTTTCAAGATCTTCCATTTCTTTTTTCAACTTAATAACTTCTTTCTTAGGAAGAACTTCAAAAGTTCCATCATTTTCCATTGCGTTTAATTGATGTAATCTGTCAATTCTCTTGCGAATAGTTTTGAAGTTTGTGAGCATTCCGCCCAACCATCTGTTGTTTACAAAGAACTGTCCACTTCTCTCAGCTTCTTCTTTGATAGAATCCTGAGCTTGTTTCTTTGTTCCTACAAAAAGAACATCTTGTCCACTCATTGCTACTTCTCTAATAAAGAAGTATGCGTCGTCTACTTTTTTTACTGTCTTCTGAAGATCTATGATGTATATACCATTACGCTCTGTAAAGATATACTCTGCCATCTTAGGATTCCATCTTCTAGTCTGATGACCGAAGTGAACACCCGCCTCCAAAAGCTGTTTCATTGAAATAACTGCCATATTAAAAACACCTCCGTTAAAGTTTATACCTCCGCATTTTTGTTTAAATCAGCTCTACTGACACTCTAACAAATTGATAAATGCGTGCGTATTTTTTCGATAATTAGTATAACATATTGAATAATATTAATCAATCTTTATAGAGATTAATATTTCAAGTATTTCCCCAGTATTTCAAGTTAAAAATTTGAAATATTGAATTACGTATATTTTGGGGTAACCAGTTTAATATTTATTAAGAATTTAAGTTTCTATCTTTGGCAAATGCTTTTCATATTTTCGCGATAATAATCTAAAATAAAATGGCACCCCACGAGTTAACCAATCCAAACACCAAGCAACCCATATTCCAATAAGTCCTAGACTGGTATACCTAACCAATATATAACCACCCAATACCCTTACAAGCCACATGTTCAAAATAGATACTGTCGTAACATAAACAACATCGCCTGTACTTCTTAAGCATGTTGGTATAAGAAATGCGGACGACCAGAAAATAGGCATACATGCCAACGTTAAATATGTAATATGTAGTGCCAATCGTAGGACATCTTCTGTTGGTGAATACAGCTTTAGGAAGTGACTGGCAAACGGAAGAAAAGCTAATGACACAGCGCAGAGCATTATCATTGCATACAGATTTAACTTGTGAATTATTTTATAGAGATCTTTTTTTAATCCCGCACCCGCATAGTATCCTGCAACTGTCACTGAGACAATAGCGATAGCATTCCCAGGAATATTTATAATAGAATTCAAAGAACCAGCAATACTATTTGCTGCAAGAGCTGCAGTTCCAAGTGATGCTACAAGTGTTTGGACCATCAACTTTCCACCGTTAAAAATAAGGCTGTCCACACCAGCTGGAACTCCTATAAATAAAACAGGTTTTAATATTTTAAAGTTCACTTTATATGAAACACTTAACATCTGTAGATTTGGATTTTTAAATAATGGATTAAGTAAAATCAGTGAGCCAGTTAGTCTAGCACAGATTAATCCAATGCCAGCACCGAGTACACCTAAATTAAAATGAAAAATGCATAGTGCTCCAACTAAAAAATTTACTAAGTTGGACGCAATAACTGCAAACATCGAAGCTTTGAAATTCCTATTTGCTCTCAAAATACTAGTAAATATATTAAACGTTCCTAAAAACGGATATGAAATTGCAGAGCATATCAAATAGGTTTTAGCTGTAGATTTAACAATCTGTTCAGCATTTCCAAACAAAAACGTTATGATTTCTCCACTAAATACATAAAGCCCAATTCCTGAAAGCACCGAAAGTATAACAACCGTTGTAATTGATTGTGCAGCAGTCTTAGTAGCGTCAATTTTATTTTCAGCACCCATATGCTGAGCTATCACCACAGTGGCTCCTGTTGAGACTGCCACAAATAAATTCATTGCCACAAAGTTAATAGAATCAACTATTCCAACTGCTGATACTGCATATGCTCCCAATCCACTTACCATCATAGTATTTACTACGCCAATCGCTGTAGAAAGAAACTGTTCAACGAGAGCAGGGACAAAGAGACGAAGTAAATCTTTTTTTAAATACAAATTTTATCACGACCTTTTTAGCAAATTATTCTAGATTTAGTGGTATAACAATGGAGTTGTCGTTGCTTAAAAAGTAACGACAACTCCATATACAATATATTTTAACTCATTTTAAACATTATCTGCAACCGATAAATGCTATCATACAAGCCTATTCTTACAAATTGTAACTTGAAATGCTCACATTTCTTAGCAATTCCTTAGCCATTTGTATCTATTTTTTATTAAACCTTATTTTGACCAAATCTCTTGATTTTCTTTGTTGTGGTCTTAATAAACTCATTTTCACGCAAGCTGAATTTACGTATACGCCTATATAGTGGTTGTTCCTTGTTTATGTTTTTTATAACCTCACTAAATAGTTTCGAAAGCTCTTCCTTTGATAAACTTACACCCTTAAATTTCTCTTTTATATACTCCAAGTTTGGCAATATATGTGCATGTATCTGTGTCTCGCCTGTAGCAGAGTCCAGATCTCCAGAGACAATTGATTCTGCAACATATGGGTTTTTATTTATTGATGCCTCTAGCTCTTCAGGATATACGTTTTTCCCATTTTTAATTATAATAATATTTTTGCTTCTACCTGTAATATAAACAAACCCAGCTCTATCAATTATACCAAGATCTCCAGTATGAAACCAACCATCAATAATACTCTTATCAGTGGAAGCCTGATCCTTGTAATAGCCCAGCATTACATTCTCACCCTTAGTTAATATCTCGCCAATGCCATTTTCATCAGGTTGGTCTATTTTAACCTCTACACCTGGCAAAGGTTTACCCGCACTATCATCTTTAAATGCAAAATCGCTATTGCCTGCAACTAATGGTGCACACTCTGTCAAGCCATAGCCCTGTAAAACCATCATCCCTATCCTTCTGAAAAATTTGGATACTTCCGGATCGATAGCAGCTGCACCTGTTAAAATCAGTCTGAGCCTTCCTCCTACGCTCTCATGTATCTGTTTATATACCTTTGTGCGTATATCGATATGAAAAAAATAATTTAAAATTGTTGTCAAAAATAACATTAATTTTAATAATAACTTTCCAAATTTCTTTTTTCCTACCTGAGTCCATATTTTTTTGTATAAATTTTCGAGTATTAAAGGTACTACCACCAACATTGTAGGCTTTACCTCTTTAAGATTTTTTGCTATATACTTAAGGCCTTCGGTAAACGATATTGTAGCTCCTGAATAAATAAACACCAAAAATCCGATTGTACATTCATAGGTATGATGCATTGGCAAAATTGACAAAGAACAGTCATTGCTATCCACGAGAACTGTAGAACGCACAGCAACCATATTTGAACATATATTTTTATGGCTGAGCATTACTCCTTTTGCAAGTCCTGTTGTTCCAGAGGTGAATAGTAGAGCAGCCAATGAATTATTGTTAATTTGGGCTTCTATGAATTCATTATTTCCATCGTCTATCATAGCTCTACCTTTTTTCAAAAGTCGGTTAAAGGACAAATAGAATCCATCGTCTTGCTGAGCATCCATATTTATATAAAATTGAACAGAAAGTGATGCTTTTGATAACTTTTCCATACAATCACTATGCTTACTTGAATAAATAATAGCATCTGCATTGCAGCGATTCAGAATATTTTCTACCTCAGAAATTTGAAGTTCTCTGTCAATAGGAACAATTATTCCTGTACCTCCTATTGCTGCAAGATATGTAACACACCACTCATATCTATTCTCACCAATTACAGCTATGCACTTATCTTTTAGTCCAAGATTAAGCAATGCTGTTCCAAATGAATCAACGTCAGCCTTAAACTGAGAGTAGCTGATATTATCGCAGTAGCCTTTTTTCCCATTTATAAGAAACGCTGGCTTATCGCCAAATAGTGTAGCGCTTTGATTCAACATTTCCTTTAAATTATCTACAGATCTGACGTTATACGATGTATTTTTTTTCATTTTTTTCACCTCATGTATTTTAATAAAAACAACGATGACAATTGAACTATAACATACTAGCTTTTATCATTCAATCATCATTTTAAATTTATTATACACATTTAGTGTAATTTATAAAAAATCAAAAGGCCGCCTATTCTAGGCAGCCTTCTGGTTCTAATTCTTTGCTTAATTTTTTTATTGCTTTCTTTTCTATCCTTGATACATAGGACCTAGAAATTCCAAGCATTTTTGCTATTTCCCTTTGGGTTTTACTTGATCCGTTTAGCAAACCGTACCTTAGCTCCAGTACTATTTTTTCTCTGTTTACAAGTGTAGCTCTCATTTTGCTGTACAGCTTTTTAACCTGCATTTTTAGCTCTACCTCATCCACCACAGACTCAGAGTCATTGCTAATTAAATCTATTAATGTGATTTCGTTACCCTCTTTGTCAATGCCAATAGGGTCTTGCAGCGAAACCTCATTCTGTATTTTTTTAGAGGACCTAATTTGCATTAGAATCTCATTTTCTAT
>DATCID010000165.1:0-30473 GCA_036507975.1 Ruminiclostridium sp. | reverse complement strand
AGGAGAATAAAAAATATGGTAGACCTGAAACATATACTGATGAAAATAAACTTCAAGTAACGGTTTTTCCAGAGCTTGTAATTGATTTGAGTTTAGTATTTGACAAAATCTAGCCAGTTTTCGGGGTACTGAGCTTAAAGTGTACAAAATTGCGGATTTGATAGAATTTCAGTCCTTAGAGTATAAAATCCGCGTTTTGATTCCAGTACCCCAAGAATAGACGAAGTGAATCGTCTTGTATATCGAATTGAAAATGGAAAGATCGAAATAGCTCAATGCAAGTCACACTATTAAAACTAATGCTTCCTAGAATTCTAAAAAAGACCAGGCATAAAATTAAGTCAGGTCTTGTAAATAATTAGATAATAGTTACGACTTTCTGTTCCATTACTACACGTACCCCGTAGCCCTCCTTCCATACCAAGGTACCGTATTTCATAGACCACTGCTTTTTTTAACATTTCTACTTTTCCTTTAAGATATGCCAATTATATAAGTTTTACTGACATATTTAATTCATTTTTATAGCATACTAAAATCATTATTCAGCTCGTTTTTAAATTTCTATAGCTTGAGTATTAAATTATAGCGCACTAAATTGGAGGTTACCCATAATGAGACGAAAAAGAAAATCAAAGGCACTAAAATGGATAGCTATTACTATTATAACGATTGCAGTAGTAGGAATTGCTGCAACCTTACTTATGCGACCTAAACCCACAAACTATGAAAGTGTAGATGCTGAAAATGGAGATATCACAACTTATTACTCCTTTTCGGGTAATGTTGAAACTAAAAATCGCCAAACTATAATCTCTGAAAAGGTTATGCAGATTTCTGGAATCAATGTCAAAGATGGTGAAATGGTCAAAGAAAGTGCTGTTCTAATCAAAACAACAGCTGGAGATGAAATTCTAGCAAAAATCAGTGGAGAAGTTGTTAATGTAAATGTTGAAGAAAATGCGCAGGTCATGGCTGGTACTAAATTATTAGAAATTGTCGATTATAATAATTTAGAAGTTAATGTCAAGGTCGACGAATACGACATTACAGCATTAGAGAAAGGAAAGGAAGCAACTGTTAAAATAGGTGCGATAAACAAAGAGATAAAAGGCAAAATCAGCAGTATGTCTAAAGAAGGGCAGATTGTCAATGGAGTGACATATTTCACCGCAACCATTGACCTTGAAAAAGATAGCAGCCTTAAAATCGGTTTGTCAGCAGAGGTAAAGATTATAAGCAGTAAAGCTACAGGCGTTATTACTTTACCTATGGAGGCTATTGCGTTTGACAATAATAACAAAGCTTATGTTCTTAAAAAAGGTGAAAACGGCGCTGCCGTTAAAACTGAAATAACTACAGGTATAAATGATGGTACTACTGTTGAAGTTAAAAGTGGTGTTATAAAGGGAGAAGCAATTCTTTATACAAAAGCTAAAGCTCCAGCCACAGGAGGTATGGGATTTTCGGGAGGTCGCAATAACTCGAACAGTTCTGGAGGCGGAGACAATGGCTGAAATTCTAAATATGCAGAATATCTGTAAAAGCTACTATATGGGTGAGGAAGAATTAGAGGTTCTGCATAACGTAAATCTGAGTATTCATTCTGGAGAATTTTTATCAATACTCGGTCCCTCAGGCTCCGGAAAGTCTACAATTATGAATATAATCGGCTGTCTTGATGTGCCGACCTCAGGAAAGTATTTTCTATCTGGTAATGATATTGATGAACTTGATGAGTTTGATCTAGCAAAAGTACGAAACCGAGAAATAGGTTTTGTATTTCAGAGCTTTCAACTCCTGCCGCGAATGACAGCCCTCCAAAATGTTGAGCTTCCATTGATTTATTCTGGGCTGCCATCTTCACAGCGCAAAAAACGTGCAAAGGAAATACTCGAACGTATTGGATTATCAGATAAAATGCGAAATCTTCCAAATCAGCTCTCAGGCGGACAACAACAGCGTGTTGCTATTGCTCGTGCACTGGTTACACAACCGACGATCTTGCTTGCAGACGAGCCCACAGGCGCCTTAGATCAGAAAACTGGTGCTCAGGTGATGGAGCTTTTTGAAGAGCTAAATAGGGATGGAAGAACAATTATTATGATTACCCATGATATTAATATTGCTCGTCACGCGAAAAGAGTTGTAAATATTTTAGATGGGTATCTAAATGAACAGGAGGTACTATAGGATGCTATTTGAGAGTATAAAAATGTCTTGGGAAAATATTATCAATAATAAGCTCCGTTCATTTTTAACAATGCTTGGTATTGTTATTGGTGTAGCATCTATTATCGCATTGATCACTATCGTTCAGGGTGCTACAAACAGTATAAGCAATCAAATAAATGAGCTTGGTGCCAATAAAATTACAATTAATGCTAGAGGCACACCGCTCAAACAAGGTCTTAGCCAAGATGATATGAAAAACATTTCAAAAGTTGATAATATAAGTGGTATATCTCCTACTATTTCAGGAGTATCTGGAATAATAGGCAATAGCAAGGTAATTGAAGACATAACCGTTCAGGGTAAAAATGAAGTTTACTTTAATGCTAATTTGAGTTTACTTAAGTCTGGAAGAACTATAAATATTCTCGACTTAGAAAGTAAAAATCAGGTTGCTATTATAGGTAGCAATATTGTAAATGAGCTTTATTTTGGCGTTGATCCTGTTGGAAAAGAGCTAATTATAAATGGCACAACCTATACTATAATTGGGACACTTGCAGCGTCTACTGGCTTTAGTATGGGATCAAATAATGATACTGTTATAATTCCTTACACAACAGCACTTCGAAGCTTAGGTGTTAAAAGTATATCAAGCCTTGATGTATTTTTGGTTGATACAAAATTGGCCGACGATACTGTAACAGGAATTAAAGGTGTGTTAAATCCAGCATTTAACTACAAGGATAATGCTTACACCATATTTAATATGGGTGATATGATAAATTCCTTCCAAACTATGATGTCAATGATGTCCTTACTACTTGCTGGAATTGCCGCAATATCACTTGTTGTTGGAGGTATAGGTATTATGAATATGATGCTAGTATCTATAACTGAGAGAACAACTGAAATTGGATTGCGTAAAGCTTTAGGAGCAACACCAAGTAGAATTCAGCTTCAATTTATTATTGAGGCTATATTTCTTTCAATATTTGGTGGACTTGTAGGATTAATACTTGGCAGTATAATTGCATATGTTGCTGCAGTTCTCATTGGTATAAGTTTCTCAATATCCTTATCAACCATATCACTTGCAGTCGGCTTCTCTGCAGCAGTTGGTATTGTATTCGGATATATGCCTGCAAGAAAGGCAAGTAGATTAAATCCTATTGATGCACTTAGGAGTTTGTAATTTTTCCATTTGTTCACTAATTTTTCTGATTTTGCCATGTGTCTTTATGTCTTACTTGGGAATCATAAATCTTGAATTCCATTATAGAGAGGATGATAAAAATGAAGGTAAAAGATATTATGACCAAGGATGTTGCTTTTGTATATCCAGCAACAACTGTTTCAGAAACGGCACATCTTATGCAAGTGCATAACGTGGGGTCTATCCCCGTCTGTGATCAGAGTGGTGTCATTGGAATAGTAACGGATAGGGATATTGTAGTAAGAACTATTGCTGCCGGCAAAAATCCGCAGATAACAGCTGTTAAAGATGTTATGACATCAAGTGTAACGACTGTGACGCCTGAAATGGAAATGAATGAAGTTTCCAAGCAGATGGCCTGCAGCCAGATACGGAGAATTCCTGTTGTTGAAAACAATACTCTTGTAGGAATAGTAGCCCTAGGAGACATAGCTATTGATGCTAAATACAACACTGAAGTTGCAGACACATTGACAGAGATTTCAAGGCCCACTTTACCACAATAAATAAAGCTTTGAGAAAACCACCAAATAAATCAGCAAAGGTAAGCTAATAAACTTAAAATGGAGAATCTAATTAGATTCTCCATTTTTTCATTCAAACAGACCGAAAGTATTTTTGTCCTTAATATAGAAGTATGTTTTTTATAATTATTTAAAGGTTTCTAAATTGGGCTAACAATTTCAATATCCTTATCTATATTTGAAAATTCAACATCTACATTTATTTTGACATCCACAATTACTCCAGCTTCTTCAATTCCACCCGTCATTTTAACAGATTGTTTTACAAGCTGCCCCTGACTGTTAATAAAAATTTCAGTCTTAAAATCCAAGCCTTTGTTATAAATGTCACCAAGCCCTAAACCATTTTCAAGCAGCTCTGCTGGTATTATTAATTCTAAATCATCTATACTTAGCTTAATTTTATATTTTGTAACTTCTTCCCCATTAAGAATAGCTTTTCCTGCAGGAAATATATTCAATTTATCATAAGCATCAAGAAGTTTCTGCGTTTCTGCTCTGTCAGCAGCAACATCATAATACATGATTCCTTGATCATCAGCCTCTATTTGATCAAGTATGGTCCACTCGCCCGTATCTACATCTTTAGAATAGATTTTATTACCAATATTTACAGTATCATATTCATACTCTTCATCTGGAATTCCAGTTATTTTTACTAATAAGTTTGACTTTGCTGTAGCATTTAGACCATTTACAGCACCCTTCATCGTATAGGATATATTAAACTCTTCGTTGCTCGTATTTTCTATCATGGATATAACCATGCTGGAGCTATACTCGCCCTTATACTGAAGAGTATTCTTCCAAGCATTGTACAACATAGGATTTTTTACAGCTGTGCTGTCTTGTATTGACACTACGTTTGTTTTTGTGTTCCATTCCACCTTTATTCCGATAGCATCTACTATAGCTTTCACAGAAACTAAAACTTCATTTCCAACTTTTTTTGGTGCATTATTTAGAGTTATAAGATTATCCTGTGCTGCTGGATCATTAAAAGGATCCCCACTGCCAGTATAGTTGGTATAGGCTGCCTGACTTCCTGTATTAATATAAATGTTACGACCAGCCAACGTTGAACTTTTTATTATAACTTTAGTCATTTGATCATCTGTAGTTACCACTGCGTCTATTTTCTTGAATACTTCTAGAGGTACTAGTATTTCACCGTTCTCAATCTCAGGAGCTGTAGTAAGCTTCAGTATATCTCCATTAAAGGTCACAATAGGTTTCTTAAGTGCATCAGCATTTTGTTGTAGAGTATAACTGCTATTTGTTCCTTTGTTGCTGAACCGTTGGGAGAAAACATATCAGAACTGATGCCACTCATAAGTTTGTTGTAAACTGCAAATTGGATGGACGGCTTTGCCCAATCTGACATTTTACTTTCATCCTTAAATTTTTCTAACTCACCAAGCCCAAGATCAGCTAGAACAGCTTCTTTTGAAACTAACAAATAGTTCATTAGCATCGCTGTTATCTGCTCTCTTGTACTTTGATTATTAACTCCGAATTTTCCATTTCCGGTTCCGCTAACTACCCCTGCTCTATTCGCCGCTTCAACATACTTATATGCCCAATGGTTTGTAGGAACATCAGTAAAAGTGGCTTTTGTAGGCAAATTGGATGTATCAATCTCTAGTGCTTTTACAAGTAGTGTAACAAGCTCAGGTCTTGAAATTGTTTTAACTGGGTTAAAGTTTCCCTGCTTGTCTCCGCTGATGACATTATTGTTTGCCAACCACTGAATTGCTTCTCTTGCATATGTCGAACTTTTGCCCAAATCATTTACAGAAGCAACATTAACTGCCGTGGTGCTTAGAAATAAACTGCTAGTTATTAAAACTGCAGCCATTAATAATGATAACTTTCGTGTGTATTTCCTGTTCATATGTTATACCCCTTGTATAATATTATTTTTTATCCAAGAGTATATTATCAACATTATGTCAACTTATCTACTTGTAAGTGTTACCAATAAAAGCTGGTCACAGGTAATACTATTTCATTTGTACATGCACACTCTTATTTAAAGGACATAGAATATAGTAGCGTCTTGTGTTAACTTTTTTAGAAGTGAGGGTTATTTATGAGTTATACCAATCCATATGGTCAACCTCAGGGCATGGCCATCAAGTTTACGAATATGCTCAGACAGATAATTATTGCCGAGGTAATCGCCATTAATGGATATCAAAACCATATTGCCAATTCCAATATGGCAGATATCAATGAGGTGTGGCATAATATTATGTTAGATGAGAAAAGGCATTACAGCTTAGCGATTAATTTACTTAGGAAATACGACCCAATTCAATCCAAGTTTTACTTGATTCATAATCCTGATAAGTTGGGTTACAAATTGCCCCTGCAGGTGTATAAACCTAGCTATGATAAACAACTTATTCTAAACAATCTACGTGATGATGTAAAGGGGGAAATGGAAGCAGTTATTCTTTATGAAGAGGAACTGTCCGAATTTCCAAAAAAAGATATACGTACTACTCTACAAACCATAATTGACGATGAAAAGGAACATTCAGAACACCTGACAGCAATACTCTTAAAATATGATCCAGATCCATATGGCTCAAATGCTTAGGAAAAACAAATTGGATAACAGGATTTAGGCTCTCATAAAAAAGTCCTTAGATACAGAAGATTTATCACTCATACTACATAAAAAGAGGCTGTCTCGAAATAATGTTTTTTCAAACAGAATTTCAAGACAGCCTCAGCTATAACTAATTTAAGTAAGAATTACTTCTGACCTAAATCTCATTCTTTTCTTATTGCAGCCTGAGCAGCAGCAAGTCTAGCGATTGGTACACGGAAAGGTGAGCAAGATACATAATTGAGCCCAGCTCTATGACAGAACTCAACAGAAGATGGATCACCGCCATGCTCTCCACATATACCTAGCTTGATATCAGGTCTTGTCTGTTTTCCAAGCTTAACTGCCATCTCGATAAGCTTTCCAACTCCATTTTGATCAAGCTTAGCAAATGGGTCAGACTCATAAATCTTATTTGCATAATAATGTTCTAGGAAATTTCCAGCATCATCACGGCTGAACCCAAAAGTCATCTGAGTAAGGTCATTTGTACCAAAGGAGAAGAACTCAGCTTCCTTTGCAATCTCATCAGCAGTAATAGCAGCTCTAGGAATTTCTATCATAGTTCCAACTTTATAATCAAGCTTAACACCAGCTTTTTCAATTACTTCAGTAGCTGTCTTTACTACAATATTTTTTACAAACTTCAATTCCTTAATCTCTCCAACCAAAGGAATCATTATTTCAGGAACAACTGACATTCCATTTTTATTAACATTTATTGCCGCTTCAATAACAGCTCTTGTCTGCATTTCAGCTATTTCAGGATATGAAACTGCCAAACGGCAACCTCTATGTCCCATCATTGGATTAAACTCATGCAGGTCTGTGACTATGCCCTTTAAATCGTTAAACGACATGCCCATCTCTTTTGCAAGAGACTCAATATCCTCATCCGCTTGTGGAAGGAACTCATGAAGTGGTGGATCGAGGAACCTAATAGTTACCGGATATCCCTTCATTATTGTAAACAAGCCCTCGAAATCACTTCTTTGCATTGGTAACAGCTTGTCGAGAGCTTTTCTTCTCTGCTCCTGCGTCCTTGCAACAATCATTTCTCTCATTACAGCAATCCTATCAGCTTCAAAGAACATATGCTCGGTACGGCAGAGTCCAATACCTTCTGCACCAAACTTCATCGCATGCGCAGCATCTTCAGGTGTATCTGCATTTGCCCTTACCTTTAAGGTTCTAGCTTCGTCAGCCCACTGCATAAGAGTTTCAAAATCTGCTGTCATTTCAGGGTCAACAGTTGGAAGCTTTTCACCATATACATTACCGGCTGAGCCATCCAAAGAAATCCAATCACCTTCAACATACTTCTTCCCATTCTTATCAATGAAATATTTTTCTTCATCATTTATTTTAATTTCGCTACAGCCTGCTACACAGCAGGTACCCATGCCACGAGCAACAACCGCTGCATGAGAAGTCATTCCTCCACGGCCAGTTAATATACCCTGTGATACGTGCATACCCTCGATATCCTCAGGTGAAGTTTCCATTCGAACAAGTATAACCTGCTCTTCACCGTTCTTTGTTGCATTTACAGCTTCCCCTGCCTCGAAGTAAATCTTACCCGTTGCAGCTCCAGGTGAAGCCGGAAGACCTTTAGCAATTGGTTTTGCTGCTTTTAAAGCCTTCGGTTCAAAGTTTTGATGTAAAACTGCATCTAACTGCTTAGGATCAACCTTCATTATTGCTTCTTCCTTAGTTATCATTTTTTCTTCTACTAAGTCAACAGCAATTTTTAAAGCAGCAGCAATTGTTCTTTTACCATTTCTAGTTTGAAGCATAAACAGCTTTCCTTTTTCAATGGTAAATTCCATGTCTTGCATATCTCTGAAGTGATTTTCTAGCTTGTTAGCTATCTCAACGAATAGATTGTAGGCATCTGCATTTACTTCTTTCATATGCTCCATAGGCAGCGGTGTTCTGATTCCAGCAACAACATCCTCTCCCTGAGCATTCATCAAAAACTCACCATACAGTTTCTTTTCGCCTGTTGATGGATCTCTTGTAAATGCAACACCAGTTCCTGAATCATTGCCCATGTTACCGTAGACCATTTCTTGAACGTTTACTGCTGTGCCCCAATCTCCTGGAATATCATTTAATCTTCTATACACTATTGCCCGAGGGTTGTCCCATGAACGAAATACTGCTTTTACTGCTTCCATAAGCTGTATTTTAGGATCTTGTGGAAACTCAAAGCCTTTTTCATTCTTAAACAGCACCTTATATCTCTTAACTATTTCTTTTAAGTTGTCTGCCGATAAATCGGTGTCAAATGCTGCGTCATTCTCTTTTTTCACTGCATCAAGGATTTTTTCGAACTTAGGTTTTTCAACATCCATTACTACATCTGAAAACATCTGAATGAATCTTCTATAGCTGTCATAGGCAAATCTTTCATTGTTAGTAAGTTTTGCAAGACCCTCGACAACCATATCATTCAAGCCAAGATTTAGAATTGTATCCATCATTCCAGGCATTGAAGCTCTTGCGCCTGATCTAACAGAGACTAGGAAAGGATTCGTTGGATCACCAAAGGTTTTTCCAACAGCTTCTTCTGTTTTTGACATCATTGTATAGATTTCATTTTCAATCTCTTCTGCAATAACTTTCCCATCGTTATAGTATCTTGTACATGCTTCAGTTGTTACAGTGAATCCTCTTGGAACTGGAAGTCCTAAGCCAGTCATTTCAGCTAAGTTCGCTCCCTTACCTCCGAGAAGATTTTTCATAGATGCATTTCCTTCACTAAAAAGATAAACGTATTTTGACATTTAACATCCTCCTGTACAAATGTAAAATTGATATATAAATAAGGAATAATCCCTTACTTTCAAAGCAGCCAATTATGCAAGTAATGCAGGCATTAAACAATGCCTGCAACACAAAACTAGAATTCAAATTTACCATCAAAGTATGAAATTAGGTCTTCTATCTTAACTCTAATCTGAAGCATAGTATCCCTATCTCGAATAGTTACACTATTATCCTCAAGTGACTCAAAGTCAAAAGTTATACAATATGGTGTTCCAATTTCATCCTGTCTTCTATATCTTTTACCTATACTTGCTGTTTCATCATATTCACATACGTAGTTCTTAGTAAGCATCTCATATACCTTAGTAGCCGCTTCCCCCAATTTCTTTGAAAGAGGAAGTACTGCGATCTTTATAGGCGCCAAAGCAGGATGAAATTTCAAAACTATCCTAGAATCTCCATCTACAACCTCTTCTTCGTTATAAGCATCACATAGGAATGCCAGTGTCACTCTATCAGCTCCAAGAGAAGGCTCTATACAATATGGAACATACTTAACATTTGTAGCAGGATCAAAATATGATAAGTCATCTTTTGAATGTATCATATGCTGCTTTAAGTCATAGTCTGTTCTAGAAGCAATTCCCCAAAGTTCACCCCAACCAAATGGGAACAGATACTCAATGTCTGTAGTTGCATTACTATAGAAGGAAAGTTCTTTCGCATCGTGATCACGAAGTTTTAAGGACTCAGATGTAAGATTAAGGCTTAGAAGCCAATTATGGCAAAAATCCTTCCAATAGGTAAACCACTTTAAATCCGTCCCAGGCTCACAGAAAAATTCCAACTCCATCTGCTCGAATTCACGAGTTCTAAAGGTAAAATTACCAGGTGTAATCTCATTTCGGAATGATTTACCAATCTGTCCAATACCAAATGGGATTTTTTTCCTAGTTGAGCGTTGAACATTCTTAAAATTTACAAATATCCCTTGAGCTGTTTCAGGCCTTAAAAATATCTCTGCCTTTGAATCCTCAGTAACACCTTGAAATGTTTTGAACATCAAATTAAATTTTCTGATATCCGTAAAATTCGCAGAGCCACAATTAGGACACTTTACAGCATTGTCCTTTATATATTGCATCAGATCTTCATTGCTTAGTCCATCCACTTTAAATGAAATATTATTAACAATGTTCCAGTCTTCAATAAGCTTATCAGCCCTGTGACGAGTTTTACAATCCTTGCAATCAATCAGTGGGTCACTAAATCCCCCAACATGCCCTGATGCAACCCAAACCTGTGGGTTCATAAGTATTGCGCAATCAACTCCCACATTACAGGGACTTTCTTGTATAAACTTGCGCCACCATGCCTTTTTAACATTGTTTTTGAGTTCAACGCCAAGAGGACCGTAGTCCCAAGAATTAGCTAACCCACCATAAATATCCGAACCAGGATATACAAAGCCTCTGTTCTTAGATAAAGAAACTATTTTTTCCATTGTTTTTTCAGCTGCCACTTATAACTCCCCCTATTAAATTACACTCATGTCTCTTACATATGTTACTTTATTTTCTATAATCTCGTGTATAGCAATTGTAACTTCTTTTTCAGAATTAACCTTTGAAAGCCTCTGTGCTCCATCTACTAATTGTCTTGCCCTCTTAGCGGTCTCAACAACTAGAGTATATCTACTATCAACCTTTTTCATTAAATCAATTATTGAAGGATAAATCATGTAACTACCTCCTGTTTACTTTATTAAACTATTTAATAACGCGATATTTCTTGATGGCTTTAATCGCTCTGCATCCAATACTTTTTCTATATTTAAAACAGCATTGTCAACACTGTCATTAAGAATCAAATAATCGTACTTAGAAACGTGTTTCAATTCATTTGAAGCTTGCTCTAATCTTTTTTCTATAATATCGTAACATTCGGTTGCTCTTCTTTCAATTCTTCTTCTTAATTCCTCAATGGAAGGCGGAAGAATAAAAACAAGAACACATTCAGGATACTTCAGCTTTATATCAAGCGCACCCTCAACTGTTATCTCTAAAATAATATCTAATCCTTCCTCAAGACAGGATTCAACATAATCCTTAGGAGTTCCATAATAATTATCACAATATTTGTCCCATTCAATAAGAGCATCCTTCTCAAGCATATCCAGAAAATTTCTTTCAGAAACAAAAAAGTAATTCTGACCTTCTACTTCGCCCTCACGTGGTTTTCTTGTAGTTGCAGAAACAGAATACCTCACATTATCTCTTTGCGATAATAGTTTTTGGCATACCGTACCCTTACCAGTTCCGGATGGACCTGAAACTACGACTAATAGGCCTTTTTGCTGCATAGTTTCCTCCTACTAATCAACTGAATCTTCGTCAGCTTCGTTTACATCGACATCCTTTGCATTGAGTCTATGTGCTACAGTCTCAGGTTGAACTGCTGATAAAATAATATGATCACTATCTGTAATAATAACAGCTCTCGTCCTTCTGCCATATGTTGCATCAATCAACATACCTTTATCCCTTGCCTCTTGGATAATTCTCTTTATAGGCGCAGATTCTGGACTAACTATTGCTATTAACCTATTTGCTGAAACAATGTTTCCAAATCCAATGTTTATTAGCTTCATATATTTCCTCCTATTATTAACTTCATTAGTCTTATTCAATGTTTTGAATTTGCTCTCTAATTTTTTCAGTTTCACTCTTAAGCTCTAAAACGTTTTTTGTTATTATAATATCATTTGACTTTGAGCCAATAGTATTAATTTCCCTATTTATTTCCTGAACTAAGAAGTCAAGTTTTCTGCCAACAGGCTGCTTTTTTATACTTAATATGTCTCTAAGCTGAATTAAATGACTACCCAATCTAACCAACTCTTCATCAATGCCACATCTATCTGCAAAGATTGCCACTTCCATAGCAATTCTATTTTCATCAATAGTTTGTTGATTCAAAATCTCTTTAATTCTATTTTCAAGCTTTTGTTTATATTCTATAACCACTTTAGGGCTTCTAATAGAAATTTGAGAAATAATCTCTTCAATATAGTCTGCTTTTTGAAGTAAGCTAGTCCTTAATTCATTTCCTTCTTTTTCACGCATTTGAACCAAAGAAGAAATAGCAACTTCTAATGCTTTATTCAATACATCCCAAAGCTGTTCTTCATCATCTTCATTCTTTTCAATTCGTAATACGTCTGGAAATTTGGATACTAAAGATACACTTAAATCATCCTTTAAGTTATACTTGTCTTTCAACTTTTCAACAGCCTGTATGTAAGCACTAGCTAAAGCCTCGTCAAGTGTAACACTTCTAGAATCATCTGAACGATCTTCAAATGAAATGAATATATCAACTTTCCCTCTAAATAGACTTTTAGAAACTACTTCTCTTACTCTTTCCTCAAGAAATCCTATCTGTCTAGGCAATTTGATGTAAAAATCTATATATCTATGATTTACACTTTTAATTTCTACAGTAAATTCCTTACCATCATCACTGTAGGTTCCTCTGCCGAAGCCAGTCATGCTCCTAACCATTATGCCCTCCATTATACGAGCTTTATAAAAACTATCAATCACGACTAGTATTATAACACAATTTTGTTTCATTTATAGAATTATTTACTACTTTTCATATATTTATATCTATTTTCTTCAAATTACTAATGATTTTAATATATTACCCACAAATTTTATCTAAAAATAAAAATTACGAACGAATTATACTCAAAATGGGGGAAACAATCTCCCCCATTCATATTAAATATTATTATTAAATTAGTATACGGTTAAGCCATTTTTAAAACATTTTCAATCGCTTGTTGCACTCTAGTTTTATCAAAGGGTTTCACTATAAAATCCCTTGCCCCCATCTTAATAGCATCAATAACCATTGATTGTTGCCCCATAGCCGAAACCATAATAATTTTAGCTTTTGGACATGCTGATAAAATTTCTTTTATTGCCATAATGCCATCCATCTCGGGCATGGTTATATCAAGAGTAACAATATCCGGTTGAAATTTCTTTGTTCTCTCAATGGCTTCATATCCATTTGCACCTTCGCCAACAACAACATAACTTGTATTCTCTTCTATCATTCTTCTTATCAAAGTTCTCATAAACACAGCATCATCAACAACCACAAACTTTAGTTCTTCCATTAGATATATCTCCTAATTCGTACATCATTAGTGATAAAGCAACAATCCCAGCCGTTTCTGTTCGAAGAATCCTAGGACCAAGAGTTATTTTTTTTATACCTTGATACTCTGCCTGTTGTATTTCCTGCTGCGTAAATCCACCTTCAGGACCAATAAAAATAGAAGCTGTAGTAATACATGAGCATTTTGATACAATATCCTTTAAACCTGTCTCACACTCTTTCTCATAAGGGATTACTGACAAACCCATTTTTGAAGCCAAATCAACAGCCTCACTAAATTTAATAGGCATGCCTACTTTAGGAACAATCCCCCTATTGCATTGCTTTGCAGCCTCTAACGCAATCTTTTGCCATCTAGAAACCTTATTTTGTGCATCTTTGATAGTGTTTATTTTTGATATACATCTTTCAGTTATAACCGGGACAATTTCATTAACCCCCAGTTCAATACACTTCTGAACAATTAGCTCCATTTTATCAGCCTTCGGAAGCCCTTGATACAAGGTCACCTTCAAAACAGGCTCAGTTAAGTTTTCCTTTTTATCTATAATGATAGAACTAAGATAATCACTAAATATCTCATTTATTTCTGCTATATAGTCAAAGCCATCACAGCATACTGTAATAAAGTCACCTTTTACGGCTCGTAATACCTTTTTGAGATGTTGATAATCCTCACCAATAATAGTAATTCTATTTTCAATTATTTGTGTATTATTTACAAAGTATCTGGACATTTGAACACCATTGCCACCCATTCACCCATCTCAAGGGTTTCTATACAAGACATTCCATTTTTTGTACATGCGTCTAAAACATCTTGTTTTCTCTCTTTAATAATACCTGATGTAATAAATAAAGAGTTCTTTTTTACATAATAAGGTATAAATGATGACAAGTCAATAATTACATTTGCAATAATATTCGCAACAATAATATCAAACTTGTTTTCATCTTTCTTTAAGTCTGATAAAACACCTCTGAAAGCATTAATTTTTGAGTTTTCTTTATTTATCTCAATATTTTCATTAGCAACCTTTATTGCTACCTCATCAATATCAATAGCACTAACCTTTTTTGCTCCAAGTTTAGCTGCTATTATTGATAATATTCCTGTACCGCAGCCAACATCGAGAACTTCGTATTCATCTCTTATGTATTTATCTAATAATATTGAACACATTTGAGTAGTCTCATGGGTTCCCGTTCCGAATGCCATGCCCGGGTCCATTTCAACAATTACATCACTTGTAAGCGCATTATACTCTTCCCATGTAGGTTTAATTACAATTCTATCAGTAAGTTTAAATGGCTTATAATACTTTTTCCAGGAAGTAGCCCAATCTTCATCATCTACTTCATTATAGCCTTCAAAACCCTTACCTACATCAAGAAACTGGGAAATATTTTTAAGTCCATCATTTATCTTCTTTAGGAGGTCATTAATATCTAAACCATCGTGGAAGTATGCAGAAATGATAACGTCATCACCTAGTGATGCAAGAAACTCATCATCGGCATAATCCAACGAATTAGGCTTTAATAATTCCTTTCGTATTTCAAACGGATCCTTTATAGCAACGCCACCAGCACCCATTGATGTAAGCATCTCAGAAACAGCATCACTTGCCTCATCCGTTGTGTTTATCCGCATTTCATACCATTTCATAGCAGTCCTCCAAAATTTTACTTAAAAGCATCCTTCATTTTATCAAAAAAACCTTTTCTTTGTTCATGGGCATCCCCACTAAGTTCTGCAAACTCTCTTAACAAAGCCTTTTGTCTGTCATTTAATTTCTTTGGAACCTCTATATTTACTTTTACGTATTGATCTCCGCGTCCATTGCCTCTTAAAAATGGTATTCCTTTTCCTCTTAGTCTAAATACAGCTGCAGTTTGAGTTCCCTCAGGAACAGTATATTTTACTTTTCCATCTAATGTAGGTACTTCAATCTCTGCACCAAGAGTAGCCTGTGCAAAAGTTATTGGAACATCACATACAACATCAGTTCCTTGTCTCTTGAATAATGGATGTGGCTTTACTCTAATACTTAAGAATAAATCACCACTTGGTCCACCTTTAACACCAGGATCCCCTTCTCCCCTTAAAGAGATGGTTTGACCATCGTCTATTCCGGCTGGAATATTTATCTTGATTTTTACATTATTTCTAAGTGTACCTTTTCCATTACATGCTGGACAAGGGTCTGTAATGATTTTGCCTTCTCCTCTACATACATCACAGGTCTTTGCGTTAACAAACTGACCAAATGGTGTATTTTGCTTTACCTGAACTTGACCTGATCCATTACAATGTTTACAAGTGCTAACATGTGTGCCAGGCTTTGCACCTGTTCCAGAACATTTTGAGCATACATCCATTCTGCTAATTGATACTTCTTTTTCTATACCAAATGCAGCTTCCTCAAAAGATACTTCCATTGCATATTTTAGATCTGCTCCCTTTTGCGGGCCTCTCTTTGATTTCGATCTCCCGCCACCAAAACCTGAGCCTCCAAAGAAAGTTTCAAATATATCACCTATTCCTCCAAAATCAAAATCAGAGGAGAAACCACCACCGCCGCCGCCAAATCCATTAGGGTCAGTTCCAGCATGACCAAGTTGATCATACCTGCCTCGCTTCCCCGCATCACTCAGCACTTCATATGCTTCATTAGCCTCTTTAAATTTTGCTTCTGCGCCCTGATCATCTGAATTAACATCAGGATGATACTGTTTTGCCTTGTTTCTGTATGCTTTTTTTAGCTCTGCATCAGTGGCTCCTCTTTCAACCCCTAGCACTTCGTAATAATCTCTCTTTCCTGCCATCCAATTCAACTCCCATCAAATTACCAAAGAAACTAATAACCAAAAATAAGCCAGAGCTAATTTTTGTAACAACGAAATAATAACTTTCAAAATCGGCTTTTATTATTTAGTTATTCCTTAGCTTTGGCATTTTCTGAATAAATTTCTGGAAATACTTTAAAGTCCTCATTATATTCTGCTAATGCTGTATAGGGACTATCAAAGCCCCTATACATTATTATATATTTATTTGTCGTCGTCAACTACTTTATAGTCTGCATCAACAACATTGTCATCTGTTCCTGTTCCATTACCAGGTTCACCCTGCTGTCCACCAAAGCCTGCAGCATTTGGATCAGTTCCCTCAGCTCCGGGAGCAGCTTGTTGATATATCTTTGAAGAAACATCATAGAAGGCTTGTTGCAGCTCTTCAGTTGCTTTTTTGATAGCCTCTATATCAGTTCCTTTAAGAGCATCCTTCACCTTGTTTACATCAGCTTCTATCTTTGTCTTATCATCAGCGGAAACCTTATCTCCAAGGTCTTTTAATGATTTTTCAGACTGATATACCAGTGAATCTGCACTGTTTCTAGCATCTATCTCTTCTTTATGCTTCTTATCTTCAGCCGCAAACTTCTCTGCGTCTTTAACTGCCTTGTCAATATCTGAATCTGAAAGGTTTGTAGAAGCTGTAATAGTGATTTTCTGTTCATTGCCAGTTCCTAAGTCTTTAGCTGAAACATGTACTATACCATTTGCATCTATATCAAAAGCTACTTCAATTTGTGGAATTCCTCTAGGTGCAGATGGAATACCCGTAAGTTGGAATTTACCCAAACTCTTGTTGTACTGAGCCATCTCTCTTTCACCTTGTAAAACATGAATCTCAACACTTGTCTGACCATCACCTGCTGTTGAGAATACTTGGCTCTTTTTAGTTGGTATTGTTGTATTTCTCTCTATTAACTTAGTGCAAACTCCACCAAGAGTTTCAAGTCCTAATGACAAAGGCGTAACATCTAAAAGTAGAAGACCTGTGACATCACCAGTCAATACACCAGCCTGAATAGCAGCTCCAACTGCCACACATTCATCGGGATTTATTCCTTTAAATGGGTCTTTACCTAGGAATTTCTTTACTGCTTCTTGAACAGATGGAGTTCTTGAAGAACCACCCACCAACAATATCTTATCAATTTTATCAGGTGTTAGATTTGCATCCTTCATAGCCTGTCTTGTAGGTCCCATAGTCTTTTCTACCAAGTCTGCTGTTATATCATCAAACTTTGCTCTTGTAAGTGTTACATCTAAGTGCTTTGGTCCTGATGCATCAGCTGTGATAAATGGTAGGTTTATATTCGATGAAGTTACGCCTGAGAGCTCAATTTTAGCCTTTTCAGCAGCTTCCTTCAATCTTTGCATTGCCATTTTGTCTTTTCTTAAGTCTATTCCACTTTCCTTCTTAAATTCATCAGCTAGGAAATCTATAACTCTTTGATCGAAGTCATCTCCACCAAGTCTGTTGTTTCCGTTTGTTGCTAAAACCTCAAATACACCATCTCCGATTTCAAGTATTGATACATCAAAGGTACCACCGCCTAAATCGTAAACCAGTATTTTCTGATCTTGCTCTTTATCAAGACCATATGCAAGAGCAGCAGCTGTTGGTTCATTTATTATCCTGAGTACTTCTAGCCCAGCTATTTTACCTGCATCTTTCGTTGCCTGTCTTTGCGCATCACTAAAGTATGCTGGAACAGTAATAACAGCCTGAGAAACAGTCTCTCCTAGATATGCCTCTGCATCAGCCTTTAGCTTTTGAAGGATCATAGAAGAAATTTCTTGAGGTGAGTACTTCTTGCCATCTATCTCAACCTTTCTGTCTGTTCCCATGTCTCTTTTGATTGAACTAATTGTTCTCTCAGGGTTTGTGATTGATTGTCTCTTAGCAACCTGACCTACCATACGCTCACCAGTCTTTGAAAAAGCTAGAACTGATGGAGTAGTTCTATTACCTTCTGGATTTGCGATAACTACAGGCTCGCCACCCTCCATAACTGCCACACATGAATTTGTTGTACCTAAATCTATACCAATTACTTTTGCCATAATAAACGTCCTCCTTAATATATTAACTAATAATTAACTGAATTTTAATTGTTCAGAATACAATTTTAAAATTAATTTATTACCTTAACCATACTGTGTCTTACTACCTTGCCCTTTATTACATAGCCTTTTTGAAATTCTTCAATAACTATATTATCTCCATTTTCATCATCAGTTACATGCATTACAGCATTGTGAAGTTCAGGATCAAATGTATTATTTATTGCAATAATAGGCTCAACTCCCAGTTTCTCTAAACAATCATGTAGCTGTCTCATTACCATCTCAACACCATCTTTGAACGGATTACATTCCATCTTTTCAGCAGCTTTTAATGCCCTCTCAAGATTATCTACAACTGGAAGAAATGCATTTACAGTATCAATTGAAACATCAAGGGTGAGAGCATCTTTTTCCTTTATCGTGCGTTTTTTATAGTTATCAAATTCAGCCGCTTTACGTAGAGCTAAATTCACATATTCTTCGCACTGAAGAGTCTTTTCCTCAAGCTTTGCTTTTAGCTCCACTATTTCAGAGTTTACCAAATCTTCACATTCTTCATTACATAATCCAGATGAATCAGAATCACAACTACAGTCAGCTGTTTTATCATTTTCACTTATTTTTTTCACCTTTGCCTGTTCTTTCTCGTTATTTGAAATCTTTTCTTTTTTCATTACCAAGTATTTACCTCCTTTAATTTTTGCTATCCATCACCTAGGAGTTTTAAAATCTCCTGATTAATTTTATTTCTTATATAGTTCATTGATGAAACAACTTTTGAATACTCCATCCTGGTTGGACCTATAATTCCTATTGTACCAATAACATGATCCCCAACACTATAGGATGCTGTGACTAAACTGCATTCCTTGATACCTTCTCTAACATTCTCGCTTCCTATTTGAATTATTATGTCATTGTTCCTATACAAGTTGCTGATAAGAAGATCTGACACTAAATTTTTTTCATCAAGTATGTTCAGAAAATCTTTTGCCTTCTGAACCTCTCTAAATTCAGGAAAATTCAAAATATTTGTGGTACCCTCTAGATATATCTCGGGCTTATCAATTGTCTTTATTAAGTCTTCAATACCATCAAGTAGTGGCTTTATTAAATCATAGGGCAATGAGGTCAGCTGCTCAGTTTCCTTATTTATAACATGGGCTTTCAGCATCTCAAGAGTAAATCCCTTGAGCTTCTCATTTAACATGTTTGAAACCTGTATTAAATAATCTGGCGTAATTCTTTCTGATATTCTTACTAAGCTATTGCGTACAATGTTTGAATCTGTAACTATAATGACGAGTGCTTTGCCCTGGTCTATAGGAACAACCTGGACAGCTTTTAAAACACTCTTCTTTATATGAGGAGTAACAGCCATAGATGTATATTTTGTAAATTTAGACATTACAACCGAAGCATTTCTAATTATCTGACTAAGCTCGTTAATTTTAATGTCCATATCCTTCCTTATCTTTTCTATATCAGGTTCGGAAAGCTCATCAATTTGCATTAACTGATCTACATATAGTCTATACCCTTTATCCGATGGAACTCTACCAGCAGAGGTATATGGTTGTTCTAAAAACCCCATATCCTCTAAATCAGCCATTTCATTTCTGATGGTAGCTGAACTAAGGCCAAGCTCATGCTTTTTAGCAATAGTTCTAGAACCTACAGGCTCAGCCGAATGAATGTAGTCATCAATTATAGCTTGAAGTATTCTAAGTTTTCTATTGTCAAGTAGCACTTCCATCACCCCTTTTGTTAGCACTCTATATCGTCGAGTGCTAATTATATACTAAAAATAACATTAGCATTTTTATTTGTCAAGTATTTTCCTTATAATATTAGTTAATTAATCACCATCAACGCAATTTGGATTTCATATTCTTGGCTTATTGCGTTTTATATTGGAATATATGGCATACTTGATTTTGCATCTTTCTGGCTGCTTATGCGCATACGTGCAAAGAACCTTGCTCCACCCACGAAGTGGAGCAAGGTTCTTCTTGCATATACATATTTAATTATAAATAACTTAAAATAGTTAATAAGCTTATTGAACTGCACCATCTATCTGTTTAAAAGTTTCAGGAACAGCATATCTCCCAGTCTTCTCACGATAAATCTCAAAGTAGAATACAATTAAAATAAATCCTGCTAACGTAGAAACCACTGGTCCTACAACACTTCCTATTACAGGTACCCACCCAACAACACCACTCAGAATCATGCTTGCAACTCCACCGCACAATGACACTAAGAGTGTAATACCAAATATAGGCCAAAAGCTTCCTGATACATATTTAAACGAGTTCTTCAAGCCATGTATTATATCAGTATCCTCAATACAAACTGCCGGGAACCACAAAGACATATACACTCCAAGTGCAATACAGCCTACAATAAATGCTAATATAAACAATACTAACAGTATTATTCCTGCCACCTTTGATACAGTCGCAATTATAACAGCACCTATACCGATAAGTATACCGAATACTATTGTTCCTACGATAAATATTGCAAGGCTTAATAACATATATAATACATATCTACCTATAAATTTTGACATACATTTCGTAAAGTCACTAAAGTTTGAGCTCCCTGTCTCATATTTCTTATTAATAAGTCCATATGTTGCAGGATAAACAAGAATTGACAGAATCAAAGATAATACCCCTGCAACAGCCATACTTATTAACATAGCTGGCCCATACAAATCAAATATCATACTTGGCTCAAAATTATAATTCCCGCCACTTACCATATCCTGAATTGTTTGTTGGAATTTGCCCATATTAGCCAACATGCCTATACTGCCAATACCCATAATTAAAGCAGGAATGGCCATTGAAATCAAAAGCGGCAACGTTATTAAAAAGTTTTTAAACGTAAATCTAAATGCATTTTCAAGATATCTCATTAATAGACCTCCAATATTTTTTTATATAACTTTTGTTAGTTATCATTTATATATGATATGACAAGACTATTATAGCTTGCCATTACATGCTGAGTTGTGTGATCATTTGCAGAATCCAACACATAATCATCTATAGTTCTTACAGGCAAGACACCTATTGAAGTTCCAGTTATAAAAACAGCATCAAAACTTGTTAATGAGTCTATGCCAATAAGGGTTTCTATAACTTCATATCCGAGATTAGTGCAAACATCAATTACATATTGACGCGTTATTCCCATCAATACATAGTCTTCTGGCGAAGTATAAATTTTATTACCCTTAACAAAAAATGTGTTTGACTTACTGCCCTCAGTTATTTTTCCCTTGTCATTTACAAGAAGAACTTCAAAAACATTCTTTTCATCTGAAACACGCTTTATCTCTTCTTTGTAGCCAACATGAATCATCTTTATATTTGGATTGCTTCTTTTCAAATTAATAGTGCAGCACATCACACCGTAATCATATTCTTGCTTTGTTGGATAATAGAACTTATTTACGAAGATCAACACTATTTGCTCTGTTCCATATTGAAGAACAATTACTTTAATATTACAATTAGATAGTTTGTTTAGCTCACAAACCTTTTGTATTTGATCTTTAAGGGCTTTTTTTGATAATTCCAATTCATAACTCGATTTATCCATTGAGCTCTTAAGTCTTGTATAGTGATTATCATAAAATAGTGGAATCCCTTTTATGATTCTTATGACTTCATAAAAAGCCAAATATTTGTCTTGTGTGTACAATTTTAAGTTTTCTTGAGGTAAAATTTCTCCATTAATTACACATATATTACCTATATTATCTTCAAATGTCATTTAAATACCCCTTTTGTAAATTGTGTTAGTATTAACTTAAATATATAAATATTTATTTTTATATTTAATAAAAGCAATCTTTATTCTTCAAAACAATTTTAATTATATGTTTTTTTTTAATTAATCAAGTTCATCAAGTGATAGATCAAAGCTGGGAAGGAATTTATCCATGAAATATGAGACTTCTTCAAGCTCAATTTCTCGTATTGTTTTCAATATGGATTCACTAGCCTTTTTAAACTCATTATTTCCCGCCTTGACTTCTTCTATGCATTTTATGTATGCAGAGATTCTGTCAGCAGCTTTAACAAGCTTCCAGCAAGCTATATCATCTGGATTTTTAAAAAATAACGAGTAATACTCATCTGCCATTTCTTCAGGAAGCATAGAAATAATCTTTTCCTTGGATATATCCTCAATATCCTTGTAAATTTTACTAATTTGAGGATTATAGTATTTTATTGGCGTGGGCATATCCCCTGTGATAATTTCATTGCAATCGTGAAACATTGCAAGAATAGCAACTCTTTCAGGATTGATTTCACCATTAAAATAAATATTTCTTATTACAGCTAGTCCATGAGCAATAATTGCAACCTGAAGGCTATGTTCCTGAATGTTTTCAGTATAAGTATTTCTCATTAGACCCCATCTATTGATATATTTCATCCTAGATAAGAATGCAAAAAAATGAAATTTTCCGTTACTCATAGTCTTCTCCTACATCCAATAAATTTCTTCAAAGCAGCTTTGTGCAAATGAATCTGTCATTCCTGCAACGAAATCAATTACCTTTTGAGCGTTGCTTTCTGACTCATCATAACATTTATCAATAATAAAATTGTAAAACATTCTATAGACTTTATTTTCATTAAATTGAAGCTTCTCAAAATCAGAAAGACTGTCAAGCAAGCTATCAAACAAACCTTCAAGAGTGTTCTCAGCAATTTTTTCATAGCGAGTAATTTTATCTGCTTTGTATATCAGCCTTACATTTTCGTTAATGAGCTTTTCAAGGGCATCACCTTTTGAAGGGCTTAGCTGTATGCAATCCTTTTCATAACTATTTTCTATCAGGTCATATACCAATGTATTTATAATTTCTCCATTGGTATGTCCAAGTTCATTTGTTATATCATTTGGAATGTCCTGCATATCCATCAGCTTAACTCTAACCGCATCCTCTATATCCCTGCCAACATAAGCAATCTTGTCTACTAATCTTACAATACATGCCTCAAGTGTGTACGGAAAAGCACCCTGATTTTTAATATTATTCAAAGAAGCTGGCGTTTTGCTTAAATCTCTGTTCAGAACATATTCGTTATACTTTTCGCCACAGTGTGATACTATACCGTCTTTAACCTCAAATGTAAGATTAAGACCACAGCTTTCCTGTATTTTTTCTTTTGACAACCTTGTGGCTAGTTTTTCTACTACCCTTAGACTATGCAATTCATGCGCAAAACCAGTGGAACTATCTATTTTTTTCATGCAGTTATTAAGCACACGCTCACCACTATGTCCAAAAGGCGCATGCCCTAAGTCATGTCCTAGCGCGATTGCATAAGTTAGATCCTGATTCATATTTATCGTCCTCGCTATCGTAACAGCTATTGAACCCACATTTAGAACATGTTCCATTCGGGTGCAAATATGATCATTCTTGGCATTGAAAAACACCTGAGTTTTATGTCTCAGTCTTCTGAAGTCCATCGAATATAAAATTCTATTCCCATCTCGTTCATAATCTGTTCTTATTGGACATTTTTCCTCATTAATAAGCCTGCCAAAAGAATTTATGCTTTTTGCAGCAAAAGGACTCAACGAATTCTCTTGCTGCTCTTTTATTTTTCTCCACTCCATTAACACACCTCCAACATATCCAATGTCTATAGCTATAATATATCATAAATATATTTGGAAGTATGCAGAAAATTACTTTAAGTCAATATTGAGATTTTTTTGCAGCGGAACCACTGAAAAATATAGCTAAACCAGCTGCAATTAATGCAATCGGAATAAACACACCTGGGTTCAAAATGGATGTTATCTGACTTAGTACTATACATGCCATGGAAAATGCTGCTACACCGCCAATTATTAGGCTAGCGATGAGTAATCCTCTTTCTCTCTTCGAAAACAAGTACATCTGAAATAGTCCTATTGCCACTGATAAAATATAAACAGGCCAAGTATACTTTGCAAAGTACCAATCTGTGGTTACCTCAAACATAAATAATAGTCCAATAGTAGTTATGATTCCACCGGGTATTAGTAATCCTGGCTTTGATCCTGAAAGAAAAAATCCAAGCTCAAATGCTAGCCCTACAAGCAATACTATAAACACCCAAAAATCAAACGTGTTAAATTCTAAAATCTTAATACCAAATAACCTTAATACTAAAGCAATAGCTCCTAATGCAATAAGCAACAAACCAACTAAATAATTACTTTTTCTCATGTCAAAATCCCCCTTGAGCCATTATGGCTCTCAAATTCCTAATACGCATTATACATATTACGACGGTATTTTGTCTGAAATAATTTATAATACTTTATAAGTATGTTTTGCAATACAACATTTAGTTTTTTGATAAAATTTAATTTGAAATTGGTGTGTTTAACAGGTGGGCTTGCTTTTAACTTTCATAGATTAAATTTATGCTACTACAAAACTCACAAAAAGCATTAATACAGATAGTAATATGACTAAGTAGTCAAAAATATTAAAATAGTACTTTTTGTAGCCACTATTTTTTTGTCTTACGTTAAAACCCCTTAATTCCGCCGATATTGCCCCGCCTTCAATGCGCTTAACTGATGAAATTAAAAGCGGTACGCATAGAGGTAGCACAAGCTTTATCTTTTTTATAGGATTTTTTGTATCAAACTCAACACCTCGTGCCGTCTGAGCCTCAATTATACCATTCATTTCATTTTCAAATATTGGGATAAAGCGTAATGCCGTTATAAATGCAAAGGTATATTTATATGGAATGTGCAACTTCTGTACAAATACATTTGTTAAATCGCTCATTCTAGTAACTGTAATCATCAGTACCAAAGGCATTGTAGCGCCAGCAAGTCGAAGCACTAGCAGTATAGAGAACTCTAGTCCCATATCAGTTATATATAGATTTAGCGGTAAGCTTAAAATTATATTGCCTGTTCGTATAAAAAATATTTGGAATAGAAATAAGACAACACCTATTTTTAGTAGTGTTGACAATAGTAATAATGCTTTTTTTGTGATATTTGCCATGTACGCAATAATAATATTTAACGCTATTATTACCACTGCCATTAATATGTTGTTACTCACAAAGCTGCTCAGACAGAGTAAAAAGGCTAGTATCATTTTGGTTAGTGGGTTTAACTTGTGTATGATAGTTTCACCCTGCGAATATTCTAAAATACCTTTCATGATAAGCACCTGCTCTCTATTTTGTCAGTCATTTCATCTAATGTAAGTATGCCCTCAAAGTCCTCTCCAAGCCTTATTGCCAGCTCTGCAATTTGTGGTGGAGCTAGTGAAGCGCTCCTCAATACATCTGCATCCACCATAACCTTTTTGCAGGAAGCATCAGCCAAAATGTTTCCTTCTCCAAGTACTATTACCCTCTGTGCGAAATCAGCAACCAGTTCCATATCATGGCATACCATTATGACTGTTGTCCCATTTTGATTTAGTTCATTTATAATTTCCATAATATGCATGCATTCCTTATAATCCAAACCCGTTGTTGGCTCATCAAGTACTAAGATTTTCGGAGAAAGCGCAATAATAGATGCAAGAGCAACTTTCTGACGCTCTCCCCTACTCAAAGAAAAAGGATCTTTTTCACCTATAAGCCCAAATCTTGCCATCGTATCTTTACATCTTTTTTCTATCTCACCTTTATCTGTCAAAACACATTTCAAACCAAATGCGATTTCAGCCTTCACAGTATTTTGGCAGATTTGCCTGTCTGGATTCTGAAATAAAAAGCCGACGTGTTTAGCAAGCTCACTGGTTTTTGATATCTTTGTATCTAAATTTGCAATATTTACATTACCAGAAGTTGGTTTTAGTAGACCGTTAAACAACTTCATAAGTGTAGTTTTGCCAGCACCATTTCTACCAACAATTGCAACAAATTCACCCTTGTTTATTGAGAAGTTTATATTATCAAGAATATTAGTTTTTTCATATGCAAAGCAAACATTGCTAAATTTGATCACTTAATGACACTCCTAACCATAGTTTCAGCCTCTACAATATTAATAGGTACTGCACCATTGTATATTTTTCTCTCGCTCAAATTGTTTGCTAATGACGCAACCCTAGGACAATTCACCCCAATTTGCTTCAATGCCACGGTATCCTTTAGAACCTCCTGTGGAGCTCCATCCAAATAAATACTGCCGTCATTTATTATCAGCAAACGCTTTGCAAACTCGCTTAGAAGCATTATTTTTTGTTCTACAACAATAATGGTTATTCCCATTTTCTCATTAAGCATCCGCAGCATATTAAATATCTGCAAACTACTTTGAGGGTCAAGCTCTGCAGTGGGCTCGTCCAAAACTAAGATGTCAGGCATAAGAGCAACCACTGCTGATATAGCTACCTTTTGTTTCTGCCCACCGCTCAAAGTACTTATATTTCTATAACGTAAATCTTCAATGCCCACCATCTTGAGAATATCAGTTACCCGTTGTTCAATCTCATCATGTGGAATTCCAAAATTTTCAAGTCCAAATAGTATTTCATCCTCAACAACCGACGACACCATCTGTCCATCAATATCCTGAAATACACTTCCCACATTTAATGAAAGTTCTGAGGGTGATGAGTCAACTGTATCTGAGCCCTTAACAATCACCTCTCCATAAAAATCTCCTTCGAAGTGATGAGGAATTACACCATTTATGGCATATGTGAAGGTCGACTTACCTGCTCCACTATTACCTATTATCCCAATAAAATCGCCTTTCTTTATGGATAGATTTACTCCACTTAATGCGTTTTTTTCACTTTTCTTATATTTAAAAGAAAAATTCTTGAACTCAATCATTCTTGTCACGTCCCAATGCTAATTTTAATGGTATATATAATACTTGAACAATTACAGAATTTAAAACAGCAGTTCCTAATACAATTACGAAAAATACACTTATAGGCATTGTCTTTACGTTTGCTCCATTATAGAATGCGATATAAAGAATGCTTATAAAAACTAACCCGCTTGCTAGGGTACTAAGGAATGTACCTACAATAGGCTTCAAGGAAAACTTTTTGATGTGCAAAGGTAAGTACAACAACGTTGCCATTACAATAGCTCCAACAGGTTCACTAATTATGTTTATATACGGTGTTCCCGGGAAAACCTGACATATAGTTCCTGCTAAAATACCAATAATAATCGCTTCGAAAAATCTTGGTTTGATTAATAGTATCGCCAAACAATACATCGCAATAATGAAATTTGGCTTCATTCCTACTGAAAACATTGAACCAACAAAGAATTTAAGTACTGCACCGACAGCAAGCAAAACGCCTACCAAAATTACATCTGAAATTGAAAGACCAGCCTTCTTTTCTTTTAAAACAACTCTTTTTTCCATAAAAAAACCTCCATTAAAATAATTTTTGTTATGTAGAGGTTTGAAGTTCTTTATTATTAAATTAAATAATCCAAGCTACAAAGCTCGAACTACGGCAAGCAACAAACCTAAAGGTTCTTGCTCATCTCTCATCTCGTCTAATCTCATCTCTTCTCGTCTCCACGTGTATCAAATATAGCATCACTAAGCTTGTTTTGTCAAGCACTTATAATATAGTGAAAGTGAATGGTCTGTAGTGCGTAGTGAAGAGCCTGTAGTGCGTAGTGAAGAGTGAATAGTGAATAGTTATGGAAAGTCGGCTGCGCCGACTGATTATAATTAAAGCAAAAACCAGTATTCAATTTTAGTTTTATTTTTCCTTACCTTCAATAAAGTATGTAGCCTCCATGTCGGCCGTACTCAGTGCAAATCCAAGTGGAAATTGTTCAAAAGCATCTCCTATATTGCGCTTGTCTTCAATCCCTGAGAACCCCATATGATACCTAATAGCAAAGGCCTCTTCCCTAGTAAGTTTCATGAATCCAGTTATTATGTAGACAGACTTTTCACCGTGTCCATAAGGCAATCGATCATCAAACTCGTAGGTTGGAACGTTCTGCCAAGCGCCCCTCTCATCTTTAACGTTTCTTGAGCCTACTTTGTAGCAATTTATCTTGCAAATGTCATGAAGAAGAGCAACTATTGCAATGCTTTCTTCATCATAATTAATATGGTAAGTGCTCTTTACCCTATCTCGTGACAAATAGTCCTTAAGGCAATCATAAACATTGATACTATGCTCTAGAAGTCCGCCCTCATAAGAACCATGAAACCTAGTGCTAGCAGGTGCTGTAAAAAAATCACTTGATTTTGAGAGCATGTACTCCAGCAATTTATCTGCACCCTCACGTTTAATGTATTGATTATATATTTCTAAATAATGTTCTTTAAAATTCATAGTAAATCCCCTTTAAATTATTTAGCCACTTGAACATATTTTTAATGAGTTCTCTGAGTAAATTTCTATCACTTTATCTAATTATATGTTATAAAAATATACTTTTCAATAAACCTTTGAAAGAGCAAGCTCACAAATCTGCTGGAATATAGAAATATATTCATAAATAAAACGTTTTAAATGAACGTATCAGATAAATTCACATTAATATAAATAATCCTGATTACTTTATTAATTATAGCGTAACCTGGTATATGGACAGGGATTTAACCCTAGGTGGAACAATTCTGAATAGCAAAATAAAATTCAAACTTATGGTAAATAAATTAAAAAACAAAGCTGAAAGTGTACTTTCAGCTTTGTTTTTATTCTTTTAGCCTTGGAGCTACTGGTGAGAATTGAACTCACGACCTGCTCATTACGAGTGAGCTGCTCTACCCCTGAGCCACAGTAGCAAAAAAAGAAGATGGTTCAACAATCTATGCTTTCCCAGCAAATTCTTCATAAAAATGTGTATGGATAACTCTTTCATAAGTTATCCATACACATTTTAACGCCGACAATGCTGTATTGTCAATCAAATCCACTGAAAATGACAACTCATTGTTTTGAAATTCTCATCTTGAGCCGTTTCGACTCCTATTTCATAGCTTATAGGAGTGGCAGTATTAGCGAAGCATTAGGCCTGGGATAAAGATGGTATAATATTATATATGATGTCGTGTAGTGCATCTTGATCATTGTTTACTGTGATTTTATCAGCCACCTGCTTTACGCAATCGCGCGCATTATCCATAGCGATGCCTACATCTGCAGCTTTAATCATCTCTATGTCATTGTCATAGTCACCTACAGCAATCACAATTTTGTCTCTATACTCCGGCAGTTGCTTAAGGATTTTTAGGCCGAAGCCTTTAGAAACATCCTTTTTTAAAAGTTCTAAATAATATTTATGTGAGAACACACTATTGAGTTGAGTAACCAGACCAAAATCAGCCAGCGCACGCGAAGCCTTATGTAGATTTTCAGGGGTGTCGCTGAGCAGCACCTTTATCCACTTAATTTTAGAGACTTCATCTAAAGTTGAGCGCTCAAAAACTTGTTTTTCCAGCAGTATATAAGGATCAACATTCTCGTCTGGAGTTATTATGTACATCATTTCGAGCGTGAATATTTCCACCACCATATTCTTAAAAGTTCTCATGCAATAAGCAATATACTCATTGAGCAGATATCTTTCTAGATACTCAGTATTGAGAAACTTCTCTTTTTCAAAATCATACAATGCTGAACCATTATAAAGTATACATGGGCCATTGAGCATCAGATTTTTGATATGAAGTCGAATATTATGTATTGTTCTACCTGTTGCAACGGCAAAGGTGCCACCGCATTTGATAAAGTATTCTATGGCATCCAAATTATTCTGTGAAATTACATGCTGCGAATTTATTAGCGTACCATCGAGGTCACTAATTATAAGATATTTTTTGTAGCTATTCATTGGGTACCTCGCATTCCTTTTTATGTTTCATATAAACCTATTATATAAAATATCAAATTAAAACGCAAAATAAAAACCCGGGTCTTTGACAGTTGAATAAAGAAAAAATCCCTGAAAGCCTGAAATAGGCTTATTTTTTTGTCAAATTTTACACTTAATTGTTGCGTGATAATGCGTGATATGATATAATATAAGCAGTTTGGAGGATTGCTTATGAG
>DATCID010000164.1:0-12063 GCA_036507975.1 Ruminiclostridium sp. | reverse complement strand
CCCTTCCATCAGGTTTCGACACACGCACAAGAATCACGACATATCTCCCATCCAGGCTCACAAAAGCAGCCAGTGTATTGGGCTCCCCCTCCGACTTCTCCCGGATCAGCGCTGCCTCTTCCAAATCAACCACCGGGACACGAATCTCAACAATCCCATTCGTTGCCTCCAGATTGGTCTTCACCCGTCCCCCCTTAAAAGTAGCCGCGAACGTGAAATAAAGAAGATCCTTTTCCGTCGGCTCCTCCCCCGGTTGCAACTTCCGCCGTACACGTTCAGTGATTTCAGCATACTTCAAACTTTTAAAATCAGTCAGCACCTCTTCCAGGGTCTGATTACGGACAAAGGCTAACCGCTTACGGGAAGGGCCACCATACACAGAGACATTCAACATGGTAAAATGGATTTAAGATGAAACAAAAAAAGCAGGCTCACCGAGCCTGCCCTATCAGTATTTCCGATTCTCAAAGATACACAAACGAGTGCTCACATACAAGTATTGAGTGCTCTTAATGCGTCAGAAAATAAGAATGTATTGAAACTGTATTGAAAATGCTCTTTGAGCAAATAAAACGGGAAGCAAATATGGATGAGCAATGTTTTTTTTGAATGAATTGAAGTGCCCTACGATATCTTTCAGGGCACTTCTCGGTGTAGATGGTGTAGATAAATACTACTTTTTTACTCATTCCTAAATCGAAATTTGAAAAAACAACAGGATTTGCTATTTCCGTTCCAGTTCGGCTATCAGATCTTTACATTTATCTTTATAGACCTCCATGTATTCGCTTAATTCCATCGGTCTCCGGTGGTTCATCTTGTTTAGTATCTTTGCTTTGATCAGATAACACCCGGCCTTGATCGTATGGATCAATTCGGCTTTCAAGCTTCGCGGAGGAAATAATTTTTTCACCATTTCCCTGTTCCATTTCTTTAGAAAAAACGAACTATAGTAGGGATCTTCCGGATTAACAATGAAATCAATATCGTCTTTCCATTCATACCTGTTAAACATGACATCCCCCTCTGTAAACCCAAGCATCTTGTAAGGTAAAGATTGATAAGGAAGATAGTTTAGAAATAGTTCCCCATAATTATTGAAGTAATTACCAGACATCTTTGATTTATCATATAGAACAAGCTTATCATCAATATCCAGGATGATCCACTTATGAGATTCTTTCGGAAAAAGAAACTCACCGAGCAGACTCGGAGTTTCGATATACCCTCTCTTTGCAACCCTGGTTACTTCCCGAATAAACTTTTCCGGATGGTCCGCATGCTCAAGCACCTGATTACAGATCACATAATCAAACTCTTTCGCCTGAAAAGGCATATCCTCTCCATCGGCATGAATCAATGTCTGATGCGGATAGATTTTAATATCTCCACAGCGATGATGATTATCATCCAGAAATCGTTTTACCAAGACATTGGATTGAAAATATTGCTGTCCGATAAAACTTCGTATTTGTAATACTTCCCCTCTGACGACCTAATTTGAGCGCACTTCTTATCCATTTTAAAAATGCAAGCCCCCTGTATCATAAAAGAGATCCATTTCGGATAGTTGTTGGGCTCTTTCCCGTCTTCTGTAAAATCAGAATCTGATTTACCGGCTTTGGAACAATCTTTTCCGATGGATTGGAGAGCAACTTGCCCAGACCCCGGTTCTTTCCGGTCAGCGTTTGTATGTTACCATCCTTTTGAACAAGCGTATCTTCCAGTGAGCTGATTGAGCTGGTCAGCTTATAGAGCTGTGCGGATAACGATTCTATCTGAAGAGATTGTGCTGAAGCTGGAGAGACTGAGTTTCTTCTGGTATAAAATAAAATCCGCCATGTTCCCAATGAAGTATCTTTATGGTGTTTCTGTTTTTGCTCACAAACAGAAAAACTTCCCCGGACAAGGGATTGCGTTTCATGTCGGACTTGACTAACTGATACAAGGAATAGATTCCTTTTCGCATATCCACATCATGTGAACAGAGGTGGTAACTCATGGATTCTGTAAGTGCGAACATCCTAGTATCCGGTATTGCATGAAAGGAGCAATGTGGCAAGTTCCTTTGCCGTGACATCTTCGATGGAGACTGCCATTCCGTTTGGGAAGGTAATATTCACTCCTTTAATACAGGATAGAATTTGCTCACAGACAAATTCTTTTTGAACAGGAGATGCGTGGAACGACAGTGGATAAATATGCCGCGGCGAGTCTGTTACTGATACTCCTAAGTTACAAGAAACAGAATCGGAATTACTATGTCTCCGAGTTGTCGGCTTGAACTCTCTGCCTGTCATGTTTTGTTTGCGCATCCATGACTGAAGACTGCTATAGTTTATGTGATACATCACACAATAATCATACAAGGGTATGTCACAGCTACACAATACACGTTTGTAATCCTCTAGTTATTTCAAATATAAATCAGAGTTCTTCATCTTCCGTCTTTTTGGAAGACAAAAGTAATTGGCTAGATATTACCAGGCAAGATGGTATCGCGGAGACGCTTACGCAGTATTTAAAAATAAAAGAATACTATGGAGAGAATATTTTCTGTTTAATAGTTTATATTTGCAAAGTAATATGTAATACACATTAATAACATTAGAGATGAAGATATGCTTTTATTGTAATACAATTTTCTCCTATGGTGGAGTGCAGAGAGTATTGGCTGTCATAGCTAAAGCACTTTCTAAAAATCATAATGTGACTATATTGACACTGGATGATCCTTCTTTAGAAGATAAAACGATGTACGGATTAGATTCAGCAGATCTACATTATGCATATTTGAAGTATCCTAAACTCCCTACTTATGAAATGCTACCATGCAAAACCTTTAGTCTCTTATATAAAAAATTACTACCTCAAAACAAGCTGTTTTCAAGGTGGTATGGGTATAGCTCTTTTCCACAAACTCATCGTTCGATCCTGATTAATCAAATTAAAACAGGAGATTATGATGTTATTGTTGGTGTTCATGTGTTTTTGTCCTTTCATTTAGCTAGTATTCATAAATCCATCAGAGCCAATACTATTGGGTGGATGCATAATTCGTATGATGCGTATTTCACAATGGAAAATTCATATTTAGGGAACTTAAAGAATCTATTTGTCCACCAAATGCCGCTTCTTGATCGTATAATTGTATTATCAAATTACGATAAAAGATTGTACTTAAAAGAGCTGAATATTAAATCTGAGGTAATTTATAACCCGCTTACAATCATCCCAGGAGAAGTGTCTTCCCTTTTTAATAAAAAATTCTTGGCGATTGGCCGTTTTTCTCATTTGCATAAAGGTTTTGACATTCTGATTAAGGCATTTGCTATATTTGCTCAGACAAATTATGACTGGACATTGGATATTGTCGGTGAAGGACCTGAAGAACCATTGCTTAGGTCTATAATCCATCAGCATCAGTTAGAGAACAGAGTGACATTACACCCTTTCACAAACGATGTGCAGAAGTATTATTCTGCTGCTAGTATCTATGTATTGAGTTCTCGTTGGGAAGGATTTGGACTCGTTCTTTTTGAAGCTATGTCTTCCGGACTTCCTATTATATCTTCTGATATTCCTGTTGCCAAAGAATTACTAGAAGGAGAAGGAGTTGCTGTTTTCTTTAAAAGTGAAGATATGAATGATCTTGCTCAAAAGATGCGTGAAATGATCAACAACAATAAATTAAAGCAGATGAGTGATGCAGCTTTGCAATATGCCAGCATAAATGGTATTGAAAAAATAATTCTACAATGGGAAACTCTCTTAAAGGATATATAAAGATATATTAGCTTGAAAATGGGTGTATATCTGCCTTATTGTCTTACAGCATTCCGCAGGTTGAAAGGCTGATATTAATATGGATGAAATTCCGAATTGCCTGGGTGCATTTGCTCCGAATTATCTAGATATTCCTCAAACTTAGAATAAATAGTATTAATCATAAAAAAGCAAGTCAAGTCAATAAGAGACCAAATAAAAAAAATAGTTATATTTGCAATTATTGCATAGATTCTGATATTGGATTTAATTACGCTATAAAGATAAACGAGAAAGATGAATAAAATAATTAAAATAATTGTTTGCGCTCACAAGTTAGTAGAGTTGCCACAACATAAATATTTATTTCCAATTCAAGCAGGAAAAGATATCAATAAGATTGATTTACCTTATACTCCAGATAATACAGGGGATAATATTTCAGCCAAGAATAATACCTTTTGTGAACTTACAACTCATTACTGGGCATGGAAGAATATTAAAAATGCAGATATAGTTGGACTGAATCATTACAGACGATATTTTGATTTTTTCCGTTCTTTTTCAACCTTTTCTCCCGACAGAAGTTTTACCAGCGTAACTAGTTTCTTGCAAAAGCCATACGTGTTTCCTGATTTGGATAAGCTTTTAAATGAATACGATATTATATTACCTAATACTCGAAATTATCCATATGATTTAACAACTCAATATTCAATTTTTCATATTGTAGATGACTGGAATATTCTAAAGCAAGTAATTAAGGATTTGACTCCGGATTATTTTCCTGCATTTGAGAAGGTTATGGATAATAAAAATAGTCTTTCCCATTATAACATGTTTATTACTTCTTGGAAGCACTTTGATGGATATTCGGAGTGGCTTTTCGATGTTTTATTTGAAGTCGAGAAAAGGATTAAGATATCCTCATATCCCAATCAAGCCCGGGTATTTGGGTATATGTCAGAAAGGTTAATCAATGTCTATTGTGAAAGGCATCACTTAAAGATCAAATACGTTCCTGTCATTATGCCGATCGAAGATTATAAAAAAAGCTTTAATCCAAGTAACTTACATTATACATGGCGGAAAATAAGGAATAATATCTATTATTTCTTCATGAAAAGAGCTATATGATGCCCCTTGATCCTGAGTAACTCATTCAAGGCTAGTGCTTTATTTATTAGCCATAAACTAGATTGATATACTGAAGGACTTATTACAAATGACAAGTTCAGAATATATGATCTAATCCCGATATATCTAATAGTGGCATATGTAACTCCTTTCGATACAATCTGTTTCGCCTGGTTCTTGAATTTAGAATCAATGCATTTGTATTCAGACATTAATGAATATATTCTGAAGACAGAATCAATATTCCGATACCAAAAGAATGTTTTTGTAATATTATTGAAATTATTGATTTCAGTTGCCATAATCCGAAATGCATCCAGGTCAGTGATATATTTTTTATTAAAGCAATCATTCGTTTTAATAGAAGACATTGCACTTGTATCAGAGAAAATATGATGGTATTGTATGCTTGTAGAATAACAAACTTTATTGCAATGTTTTATGTATTCAAAGCAGAATAAACGGTCCTCATTATAGTATATATTAGGGTGGAAGCTGATTTTGAATTCATTTATTGTATCTAAAATAAACAGTTTATTCCATATATACCCCTGATATCTATATAACTTATCTTCAAATAAAGAACAGATTGCGGAATCGGTATTAAAAATAAAGTTATTTACTTTTTTAGTATTATATATATGACTCCCATTTTCATATTCACATTGAAATCCGCAAATTGTAAGTTGACAGACATCTAAATCAAATCCACTAAGAAGTGATTCTAGCATTGTTTTTTCTATGTAATCATCCGCGTCAATAAAACAGATATATTTCCCTTTTGAATCTCTTATTCCATGATTTCGAGCATCACTTACACCTTGATTTGATTGATGAATAGCTTTGACCCGATTGTCGATCAGAGCATACTCATCACAAATTTTAGCGGATTTGTCAGTACTTCCATCATCTATTAATAATAATTCAAAGTTTGTATAAGATTGTTTCAGAATGCTCAATATACATCTGGACAAGTATGATTCCATGTTATTTACAGGAACTATTATCGAAATGTGAGGTGTGATTGCCATCTTAAGTAATAAATTTCTTATATTTTAATTTGAGTAAAAACTTTTTCAATGATTTGGTTCATATCGTAGTATTTATATTCTGCTAATCTTCCTCCAAAAATTACATTATCTTCTCTGTTAGCTAATTCCTTATATAGTTTGCAAACTGCTTCATTTTTAATGTCATTTACAGGGTAATATGGCTCATCCCCTTCATTGCATTCAATGGAATATTCTCGAGTGATAACAGTTTTGTGCTGGATGCCAAATTCGAAATGTTTGTGCTCAATTATACGTGTGTATGGTATTTCGGCTTCAGTATAATTTATGACCGCGTTTCCCTGATAGTTTGCAATATCTAGTATTTCATTTTCAAAGCGAAGACCTCTGTAGTCTAACTTACCATATTTATAGTCATAGTATTCATCTATTTTCCCAGTATATACAATCTTTTCAGCTAATAATTCTAAATGTTGTCTGTTTAGAAAAAAATCAGTATCACATTGAACCTCAATGCCTTCTAATAGACCATCGATTAGTTTATTGTATCCTCCGATAGGTATACCTTGATATAGATCTCTAAAGTAGTTGTTATCAAATGTAAACCGCACAGGCAAGCGTTTAATAATAAATGCAGGAAGTTCTGTGGCTTTACGGCCCCACTGTTTCTCGGTATAGCCTTTAATAAGCATCTCATATATATCTTTCCCAACCAAAGATATTGCTTGTTCTTCTAAGTTTTTCGGTGTACTAATACCGGCTTCCAAACGCTGTTCTTCAATTTTCCTTTTGGCTTCTTCAGGTGTTATAGTTCCCCATAAGGCATAAAAAGTATTCATGTTAAAAGGAAGATTAAATAATCTCCCTTTATAGCATGCAATAGGAGAGTTTGTATATCTGTTGAACTCGACAATGGAGTTTACGAAATCCCACACTCTTTTGTCTGATGTATGGAATATGTGAGCGCCGTATTTGTGAATATTTATTCCTTCAATATTTTCGCAATAGAGATTCCCTCCTGTTTGAGGACGTTTATCAATAATAGTAACTTTTTTCCCAGCTTTGATTGCTTTGTAAGCAAATGTGGCACCAAATAATCCAGCTCCAACAACAAGATAATCATATTTTTTCATCGTGTTTTATTTTTAAAGAAAAAATTCTGCCTAAATGTATAGATTCTAATTAGAAGAGCTACGATTTTGTATATGAAGCTTTGAAATCCATATGTTTGATTTAGAAAAGGAGTGAACTCAAGGAGTGGAGAGTCTGATTTTGCATATCTGGTGTAGTCTGAATATATTCTTTCAGGAAGCATATCTTTTAAGACTCTTGTCCTTTCAGAAAGAAGCGCTTCTTTATTAGTCGAGCTGATTCCTGTGGTGTCGTACATTGTTACAACAGTATCTACATTTCTGAACGTGCAATTCCTAAAAACGAGGACATCAACAAAGAATTTCCAGTCAGCTACTATTCTTAAAGATTCGTCGTATAGGTTCTCATTAAACAACTTTCTTTTAATAAATGTTGATTGATGGTTAATCCCTTTTCTGAACAAGTCAAGCATCGTAATTGTGTTGGAATGATGAGCAAAGCGATACATTGAACCTTCTTCGTGATAACTGCCAAGAATAATGTCTTCATCATAAAGGGGTAAAATATTTGCCAATACTTCTTTATCAGAATAGCAATCCCCTGAGTTCATAAAATTGCAGTATTCTCCAGTGGACTTTAATATCCCTTTATTCATTGCATTATATATACCTTTGTCTGGTTCTGAAACCCATATGTCTATTTTCTCAGCATATTGTTTTACCATTTCTACACTTCCATCTGTAGATCCACCGTCAATGATAATATATTCGTAATCTGTATATGTCTGACCTATTACACTTTCTATCGTTTTTAATAGGCCATCTCGATTATTGTAATTGATCGTGATTATTGAAAGCTTGTTCATATTCTAAATTTATTTAAAGATTTTATTGTAAAGAGGGAGTCGTTTAATGACATCCAGCATCCCTTTTGTTGTAAAAAGAATAAGCAAAAAATATATGAGAACAAAAGGTAATATTGTACAAGAACCATAAATAGCAAGTTGAAGCAAACTTTCTGCCGGATTGTAAGGTAAATAGCGTGCTAAAATTGTTATTAAGGCAAAAGGCACTACAAAAGCAATATAATACCGAATAGTTCCACTCCAATAAACTTTGATTGGGACTTTTAATCCTTGAGTAAATAAGTAATATGGTTTCCATATAACAACGATAAAACAGATACTTAGAAGTTTTCCTATCAAAATTCCAATTATTCCCCATTGAGTTGCAGCAGCTATAGTTACCGAAATATTGATTATCCCCTCAGCCCAAGCAGACCAAGTATCAGCATATAATCCATAGGAGTGGTTAAAAATATCAATGACTTTACGTGTTTGCATAATAAAAAGATTTACAAGTAATAGCATCAGGATTTTTTTATCTAGCAGATATTCAACGCCTAGCCACCATACAATAAATGGTTCTAACAAATGATACAATGAGAAAACAAAAATGCCGGCAATCAAGTAACGGATTGACATGAGTTCCCAAAAGACCTTCATTGTATTATATTTATTTCCTTCTGCTACAAGATTTCCGACTCCTGCATTTACACTATCAAGGGTTGCATTAACCATCGTAATCAATTTATTAAATATCAATGTATAGTTCCCGTAAAAAGCAACCATTTTTAGTGATACAAAGGCAAAAATCATAATCTCATCACTCTTGTTAAGAAGGAAATCTTTTATCTGGTGAACAAAGACTTGTTTTGTGTTTGTCAATATCTCAGGGTGTTTCTTCAATAATTGTTTGCCATTACTGATATTTGTTTTTAACCAAGGATATTCTTTATTAATTTTCCAGTTTAAAATTACGCAGCTAATAATTCCGAATAGGAATTCAATAGAAACCCATACATATGGATTTTTATAGGTGTATGCAAGGGTAATTTGAATTAACGTTTTTATAATAGCTGCTGTCTGAATATAGGCGGAGACTACATAGTCTTTTTGATCAGCATTAAGCATTATCTGACGATAATTGATAAAATATCCGATTAATGAAGAACCAAGGTAGGAGGCAAATGCAAAATAGATGATTCCTAAATTAAAAATGGTATTCTTAAAAATAAGCGGGAAGAATAGGCTTAATAAAATTCCTCCGATACCTATTGCAATGCCAATCTTTCGATACAAATATCCGAAAACAGACATAATTTCTATCATTTTTTCTTTATCTTGTTCTTGGATTGGTTTGAATAGAAAGAAACTGATACATGTTCCTATTCCTAATTCAGCAAGATTTAAAAAGCCGAGAATATTAAGTAATGTTCCTGATAGTCCAATAAAGTCTGCTCCCAAGCAATCCAAAAAGATTTTTCGGGAGAAGAAGGAGAGGATTAGGGTCAAAAAATAAAACAATAATCCTACTTTGGCATTGAGAAGGCTTTTATGTAGTCGTGAGTTTGGCATATAATCTTTTACTATGTAGTCGTATCAATCACAAAGTAAATGAATATTTTTTAGACTTCTTCCAACTTCTTGATGAAATATGGTTCCTTTTCTCATTTTTAAAAGAGAAATATAATAATGGCATCGAAGCCGTACCCTTATTTGATAAGTTTAGAGTAAGCGATCCGATTAATTCGTTACATTTGCAAATACATGATTTCGATGATGAGAATTTAATAGTTTACTTCACTACAATAGTTCGGTAAATATTCAATTAAACAATTAGTAATCAATGATTTAAATAAGATAGCTTAACACAAAAGAATTGGTTAAGCAGCTGATTTTCAATAACTTTATGGTTATCAAGACTATAAATTACTATGAGAAGATCAAGCATACTTAACCAATATAAAGGCATCTGCAGTGATGTCGTAAATGAGTTCGCTGCGAAATTAAACAAAAGTTTCAAATCATTCATCATAGAGACACTGTTACTATATATGGATCTACCAAGAAAAATAAATTTTCTTCAAATGGGCCGTTATTCCGACTCCTGCGAGCAACGTATCCGGCAGAACTTTGCCAGGGACTTTGACTGGTTATCATTTAATCTGAACCTGTCTCAACGGATACTTACCGGAGAGAGAAAAGCTATCGCCATTGATCCCAGTTATATTTCTAAGTCAGGTAAGTCAACGCCTTGGACCGGTTATTTCTGGTCTGGTTGTGCCGGGGCTGCTAAACGGGGACTTGAGATACTCGGAGTCGGCTTGATGGATATCGATAATAAGGATTGTCTTTCCCTGGAAGCAGTACAGACTCCCGACACTAAAACACTTGAGAAATCAGGTTTGACTTTGACGGACTGGTACTTGTTTGCACTCGATGGATTTAAAGAGAAGCTCCATCCTGTTACTCAATACATTGTTGCCGATGCCTATTGCTCCAAGAAAACCTTTGCTGACGGACTTTTGGAACAGGGGTTTCACTTGATTAGTCGTTTCAGGGATGATGCTGTACTCAGATATCCTACCCTTGAGAAACCGACCGGTAAGAAAGGAAGGCCTAAACTCTTCGATGGAAAGATAGACTTCAGAAATCTGAAAGAAGAACGGTTCGAAGAACAGGATCTTTCAATCAATCAAGGGAAACTCTATTCCATTATCGCTTATTCAAACTCACTAAAACAGAGGGTACGTCTGGTGGTCTGGATATCGGAAGACAGGAAAACAAGAAAACTCTATTTCTCAACCGACACTACGATGTCAGGCAAAGATCTCATCGAATATTATCGGACACGATTCCAGATTGAATTTTGTTTCCGCGATGCAAAACAGTTTACAGGGCTAAACCACTCACAGGCTAGAAGTACGGCAAAGCTGCGATTTAACTTCAATGCATCGTTGACATCTGTGAATATCGCAAAAGTAATGGCAAAGGAAAGAGGAATACCGTTCTCGATGGCTTCGCTTAAAACTATGATAAACAACGAGTATCTGCTTCAACAATTTAATTGCGTGTCCGGCATTAAACCGAACAAGAGATTAAATGATAGACTTTTTAAAGAACTTGTCGAGTTTGCTGCTATTGCGGCATAGCTCTATTTAATATTTACCGAACTATTGTAAATTAGCTTATATGAAATAAACAAATGACAGTAGTCTAAAATAATTGTTCGTAATCATTTACAATTGTATTCCAATCATATTTTTTACAAATTTTATCTGATGGTATAAATTCTATAAGGTCTATTTTAGTATCAAGCATTTTTTGAATTTCGGAGAAATCTGAATAGAAAAAGCCTTGATTTTGTAAAGTAAATCTATTTTGAGGATTATCCATTGAAATTATTGGTCTTTGCGCAATAATCATTTCGACTAAAGATGGTGCAGTACCACACAATGTATGAGTATGAATATAGGCTTTACAATTACGCCGCACAAGGTCTAATTCTGCTTTATCATATAATCCATTAATCAGTATAATATTGGATTTACTTGAATATTTCCCCCACACTTTATTACCATATGATGACTTAGAAAAATTTGAAATTAGAACTAACTTATGCTTAGATTCCAAAAAACTTTCACACAATTCATCTATCATATTATCCTCTAACGAGCGACTTATAGATAAATAATAATCTTTAGAAATAAACGGATATTTTTTTTCAAAATCCTCGGTTACCACTAAACTAGTATCAATTTCACCTCCATAAGGTAAAATTCTCACTTCAGCTTTCTTCTTTTTTGGTAAGAATTTAGTATAATATTGATTATCAAGAATTACACACTTTGAATATTTGAAGCTTAAATTGAAACAAAACTTTAAATACATCTTTGAAAAATAGCCAAATTTTGGTCTTTCCCATTCAATACCACCCACGTTAGAAACAATACTAAACTTTTTAAAAAATCGAAGAAAAGGCAATATAGGAATACCTTGTACTCCAAGTAAAAGCATTGAATCAACTTTCCAAAAACAAATCAAAATAGACCAAAAATCAAAAAAAAGTCCTTGAAATCCAGATGCTTTTAATTCGATGCGCTTAACTGTAACTCCTTTTGGTGGAGTTATATTTTTAGGTGATTCAGCAGCATTGAAAATAAGATATTCCATATTCTCGGATTTCCTTTCAGCAAGATTTTTAACTAATTGATCCCA
>DATCID010000163.1:0-21847 GCA_036507975.1 Ruminiclostridium sp. | reverse complement strand
TACCATTACAGGTGAAGATCATAGCTTTTCATACCGAACCAGTATTATCCAAAAAACAAAAGGTATTGTGTTAAAAACTCAATTAAAGCTTATCAAAGGAGACAGCGCAAAAATTAAAGAGCTGATGGATGATTTTAGCTTTAAACGAAGAGACAAACAACCATTGGAATGGCCTAGTGCGGGAAGTGTATTCAAAAGGCCAAAAGGACATTTTGTTGGCAAGTTGATTGATGATTGTGGTCTAAGAGGCGTTAGTATTGGTGATGCACAAATATCTGATAAGCACAGCGGCTTCATAATTAACAAGGGGGAGGCTAACTGCAAGGAGGTTCTTGAGCTGATAAAGCATATCCAAAATACAGTGAAGGAACGCTTTGATGTTGAGCTTCAACCAGAGCTAAGGATTGTAGGAGATTTTTCCGAGGACAACTAAATAATAGCCCCTCTAAAAAAAGGAAGTTGCTATTTAATTGTTCCTCAATACGTTGAAGAAGATGCAAAATATTTGGGGGATACAAATGAGATTCGTAATAGTTACGGGTATGTCAGGAGCAGGGAAAAGTCTTGTAACAAATTATTTGGAGGATATTGGGTTCTTTTGTGTTGACAATTTACCGCCTGCACTAATTCCAAAATTTGCAGAAATTAGCGCTCAGAGTGAAGGGAAAATGGAAAAGATAGCTTTGGTTATAGACATTAGAGGCGGTGAACAACTGCATGATCTATTCCCAGCCCTTGCTGAGGTAAAGCAAGCAGGTTTTTCTTATGAGATACTATTTCTAGAAGCAGATGATGACGTTCTGGTCAAGAGATATAAGGAAAGCAGAAGGCAGCACCCATTATCATTAGAGGGGCGCTTGATAAAGGGAATACGAGAAGAGCGCAAAGCTCTTGAGGTGATTAAATCAAAAGCCAATTATATTATTGATACTTCAATTCTCATTCCTCGACAGCTTAAACAGGAGATAAATGGTATTTTTTTAGAGGGAAAGACTTTCAAAGGAATAATAATTAATATTGTTTCCTTTGGATTCAAATATGGAATTCCAACAGACTGTGACTTGGTTTTTGATGTAAGGTTTATCCCAAATCCTTATTATATTGCACCTATGAAGTTAAAAAATGGTAAGGACAACATGGTAAAAGAGTTCGTTCTAAATGCAAGTGAGACAAAAGGGTTCTTATCAAAGCTTGATGATATGCTGGATTTTCTTATTCCCAATTATATCAAGGAAGGAAAATCTCAGTTGGATATTGGAATAGGATGCACAGGTGGGAGACACAGGTCTGTTGCCATAGCTGATGAGGTATTCAAAAGGCTTGAAGAAAAAATGCATAGAGTAATCATTGAACACAGGGATATAGAGAAAGATAGTAGAGGAGTTGGGAAATGAGGGCAAGTGATTGGATAATGCCAGGTGCTAAAATCAAAAGATGGAGTTTACTACTTGTGGCCGGCTTTTCAGTGATATGCTTAAGCATTATATTTGCGATAAATAATTACAGTAAAGGTGCTTCATATATCATAATAATGGCTATTTTGGCTTTGCTCGGCGCGGCTTCTGTATTAACTGCAATAAAGGCACTAATTAATTCGGTATTAACTGTATTAAGCCATAATAATATAAATACATCGTTAAATTCTGAAGGTTTCAGCAGCCTTCTTCATGAAAAAAGAATATTGATAAAGGGTCCTAAAATAGTGGCTGTAGGAGGTGGAACAGGTCTTTCAACTATGCTTAGAGGGTTGAAACAGTATTCTTCGAATCTTACAGCTTTGGTTACAGTAGCTGATGATGGTGGGGGATCTGGCGTTTTGAGAGAGGATTTGGGGATGCTACCACCTGGCGATATTCGTAACTGCATTCTTGCTTTAGCTGATACTGAGCCTATTATGCAGAAGCTTTTGCAATACAGGTTTCAAGATGGAATGCTAAAGGGACAAAGCTTTGGAAATTTATTTCTAGCTGCAATGGATGGCATTTCCGACAGCTTTGAAGAGGCTGTAAAGAAAATGAGCGATGTTTTGGCTGTGACAGGAACGGTTTTACCTATTACCCTTGATGATGTAAGATTGTGTGCTGAGACAGACGATGGAAATACTATTTTGGGTGAATTTAATATTGGACATCGAAGCTTAAATGATAAGTCGAAAATTAATAGAGTTTTTCTTAACCAACCAAATGTAAAGCCTTTAAGTGAAGCTATTGAAGCAATAATGGATGCTGACATAGTTGTGTTAGGACCTGGAAGTCTTTATACTAGCATCATACCAAATCTTTTAGTAGATGGTGTTTGTGATGCACTTCAAAAAACAAAGGCCATTATTGTATATGTTTGCAATGTCATGACACAACCCTGTGAAACAGAGGGCTATACTCTTAGCAGCCATATAAAAGCTATTGAAAAGCACTCTAAAAAAGGGGTTATTGATTACTGTATTGTTAATACAGCTTCTATCCCCGATGAACTTAAGGAAAGATATTTAAAAGATGGAGCCGAGCTAGTAAGGGTAGATACAGAGAAAGTTGAGAAGATGGGCATTGAGATTATTACTGGTGATTTCAAGGCAATAAATAATGATTTCGCAAGGCATGATTCTAACAAACTTGCAAAGAAAATAATAGAATTGGTTTCTGAGCTTGTTTTGGCTAAAGACAAGGAAAGAATTCTTGACTATTACTATGCTAAGGAACGACTAAATAATAAAACACGATGAGGAAAGCTACATTATAAATAGATTTCTAAGATTCAGTGGAAGTTTTAAATGGTTAGTATCCGTTTAAATGCAAACTAGTATAAGCTGAAAAATTGAAATGGGATATATGGGGGCATAAATAGATGGAGTTCGGGAAGAGCTATTGGTATGACTACGAGCAAGGTAGCAACAGGGAATGGATAATCACAAACGGAATAGGTGGATATGCTTCAGGGTCATTGATTTGTTCAAATAGCAGAAGATATCATGGATTGCTTATAGCAGCCCTAAAGCCGCCCACAAGTAGACACTTGCTTTTATCCAATCTATTAGAAGATTTGATTTTTGAGGATGGAACTTCCAAAACATTTAGTTCTTTTAAAACGTCAGATGGTTATGTAAGCCAAGGATATACATGTTTGCAGAGGGTTCAATATGATTTATTACCGGAGTTTATATATAGCTATAAAGACATTTTTATAAAAAAGAAAATTGCCATGAGGCAAGGAGAAAATACCACTGTAGTTCAATATGAAATTAGAAATGGTTCACAAGCCGCCATTTTTAAGCTAACACCTCTGATTAACTATAGAGATCATCATCATAAAAGCGAAAGAAGATACTTGAAATTTGACTCACAAGCTCAGCAGAATGAAGTGACTATTTCTCCAGAAGGTTCTGATGTTAAGCTGCGCATTTGCACAAGTGCAGGGGAATTTCAAAAGCTTGATGATTGCTATTTTCACAATATGCTCTATACCATTGAGCAAGCGAGAGGTTTGGACAGCTGTGAGGATCAATTTATACCAGGATGTTTTAATATCAAGCTGAAGCCACTAGAATCTAAAATTGTATCTTTTGTTGTTACTACCGAGAAATATGATATTTGTACATTAGATGTCTCCGGAGTAATTGAGGCAGAAGAAAATCGCCTTTTAGAGCTATTAGATAGAAAAGCATACAAAAGCGAGCTCTGTAGAAGACTAGTTCTAGCAGCGGATAATTTTATTGTTTATAGGAATTCTACCAAATCAAAGACCGTGATAGCAGGATATCCATGGTTTACTGATTGGGGCAGAGATACCATGATCGCCTTTAGTGGGCTTACTTTAGCTACCGGCAGATATGAGGATGCAAAAGATATTTTGTATACATTTTCAAAATATGTACATTATGGATTGATACCGAACATGTTTCCTGATGATGGCGAACCACCGGTATATAATAGTGTTGATGCTGCACTGTGGTATTTTGAAGCAGTTAATAGTTATTTGGAGTATACACAGGATTATGGCTTTATTAAAGAAAAAATATATTATTGTCTCAAGGAAATATGCGCTGGTTTTATAAACGGAACTATTTTTGATATTAAAATGACTGAAGATGGGCTTGTTACTGCTGGAAACCAACATACCCAATTGACTTGGATGGATGCAAAAGTGGGTGATTGGGTGGTAACCCCAAGACATGGAAAAGCCGTTGAGATAAATGCTTTATGGTATAATGCTCTTCAGATCATGTCAAAGCTAGCGGAAAACTTTGAGGATGAGGATATTTATACAAATTTAGCACAGAGGGTTAAAGAGTCCTTTGATAAAGTGTTTTGGAATGAAAAGGACGATTGCTTGTATGATGTGGTTAATGATTCAGGTAAAGATGCCAGTATAAGACCGAATCAGATAATTGCCGTTGGTCTGTCCTATGCTGTGGTTGAGGATGATAAAGCTAGGAGCGTTGTGGAAAAGGTTTGGAAAGAACTATATACGCCCTATGGTTTAAGAACTTTATCTCAAGAGGACCCACAATATAGGGGAGTATATTCTGGAGATGTTTGGAGCAGAGATGGGGCATACCATCAAGGAACAGTCTGGACATGGCCTCTGGGAAGATTTATAAAAGCATATGTAAGAGTTAATGGAGATACCTCGCAAGCTAGAAAAAATGCATTGGATTTTATTATGCCATTTATTGATCACATGAAGGATGCTGGCTTGGGAAATATTTCTGAGATATTTGATGGGAATGATCCACATTACCCTAGAGGATGTTTTGCACAAGCTTGGAGCGTATCTGAAATTTTAAGAGCAGCAGTTGAGGATGTGCAGATCGAAGGACTGGGGGAAGGTCAAAAGCTTTAGTGAATAGGTCAAAGGCTTAGTGAAAAGTGAATGGTTAATAGTGAATAGTTATGGAAAGTTTGGCTTCGCCGAACTGGATTTAAAGATCAAAAGCTTTAGTGATTAGTGAATAGTTAATAGATTGGTTAATTTTGGGGAGTGAATTTTAGTGTCTTTTTCAACTTTAGTAAAAGATGAGCTTTGTAGAATAGAATTACATGATGCTTGTTGCATGAAGTCTGAAATTTTGGGGGTTATTTTGACGGGTAACCTTTTTTCTCATGAAAATAACTCAAGAAATATCAAAATGGTAACAGAAAACTCAGCATTTGCCAGAAGAGTATTTTCTACAATTAGGAAAGTATATGGAATAAGCCCTGAGGTTGCTATTAGAAGAAACAGCAAACTCAAAAAGCATGTCTTATACTCAATAATCTTAGCATCTATGCAGCTTATAAATAAAATACTTTATGACTTTGGAATTAGTGCATTCTATGAAGGCGACTTTGCTCCAACAAATACCACACTGAAAAAGGTTTGCTGTAGGAAAAGTTTTCTTAGAGCAGCCTTCTTGTCAGGAGGGTCAATTAGTGACCCTGAGAAAACATATCATTTAGAAATTGCTACTCATAACGTAATGTGCACGGAAATTATTAAGGATTTATTAAAGGATTATGGGATTAATGTAAAAATAATTACCCGAAAAGGAAGCTATGTTGCTTATATAAAAGAAGGGGAAAACATAGTGGATTTTTTAAATATAATTGGTGCACATAGTGCATTGATGCAGCTTGAGAACGTAAGAATCCTCAAGGACATGAGAAATAGTGTTAACAGAATAGTAAACTGTGAGACTGCAAACCTTGGAAAGACGGTAAATGCATCAGTTAGACAAGTGGATAATATAAGATTTATTCAATCAACTATAGGTATAAGCAATCTCCCTGAAAACATTGTTGACATTGCAAATTTGAGACTGGCGAATAGTGAATTAAGCCTAAAGGAACTTGGAGATATGCTCAATCCTAGGTTGGGTAAATCAGGAGTAAATCATCGCCTTAGAAAATTGGATGAAATAGCAGATGAAATTAGAGAAAAATCAGGCTTTATTATTTAATTGTTTCTAAAAAAGGTAAAAATGGGGAAATAGAGAATTAAATACTGTGGGAATATAAAAGGGGGAATTTGTTTTGGATGTTAAGCTTTTCAGAAAGGGTACAACCTTGATTATAAAAATCATGGAAGATATGGATCATCATTCAGCACAGGATTTAAGACAAAAAATAGATTATGAGATTGTAAGGGCTACTGTTAAAAATATTGTTTTCGATTTTGCAAACGTAAATTTTATGGATAGCTCCGGTATTGGTGTAGTTGTAGGAAGATACAAAAATATTCAGAAATTAAATGGCAAGGCAGCTATTGTTAATGCAAACTCAAAAATAATGCAAATATTTGAAATGTCGGGTGTATTAAAAATTATACCTGCATATAGTGATTTGGATAAAGCTATTTCAAGCATGTGCGGATAAAGAGGGCTTAGTTTATATGAAGTATTCTGAAATAAGTCGCACTTATTTCGAAGTTTGGTGGCACTTAACTCGTGCTCGTAGAGCAGGAGATTAGTATGCCGCTGAGATAAATCATTTCTTGACAATAATGAGAGTGAGGAAGAGAAAAATGCATCTAATAAATGAAATGAAGCTAGAATTTATGAGTAAATCAAATAATGAGGCCTTTGGAAGGGTAGTAGCTGCGGTATTTGCATCGCAGCTTGACCCAACAGTAGAGGAACTAGCAGATATAAAAACAGCCGTTTCTGAGGCCGTAACAAATGCAATTATACATGGATATGAAAATAATCCTGGAACAGTAAAGATGCAATGTAAGCTGTATGATGGTGGGATCGAAATTATCATATCTGACGAAGGAAAAGGAATAGAGGATGTAGAACTAGCAAGACAACCTCTATACACGTCTAAACCGGAAATGGAACGCTCTGGAATGGGCTTTACAGTTATGGAAAGCTTCATGGATAGGCTTGAAATAGTTTCTGAGCCAAGTAAGGGTACCACTGTTACAATGTTCAAAAATATAAAATCCTAATTATCTTTATGTAAAGCAGAAAGGTATCACTATAATTATTAATGTAAATTTATGTAATAAATGTATAAAAATATATATTTATGCTAATAATTTAAGAGGATGTAGGGTTTTACTTAGACAAAATATGTGACAGAAAGGTTTAGAGACGCGATGAGGGATATATCTGATGAAGCAGTTTTAACACTTATTATAAATGCTAAAGCAGGTGACAAGCAGGCACAATCAATTTTGGTTGAAAAAAATGTGGGCTTGGTTTGGAGCATTGTTAAGAGATTTCACAATAGAGGATATGAAATTGATGATTTATTTCAAATAGGTAGTATCGGATTGATTAAATCAATCAATAAGTTTGATTCATCATACAATGTTAAGTTTTCTACATATGCTGTTCCCATGATAATTGGGGAAATAAAAAGATTTATCAGAGATGATGGGATAATAAAAGTAAGTAGATCTCTTAAAGAAACAGCTTCTAAGGCTCGTATTACAAAAGAAATTATGAGTAAGGAAATTGGAAGAGAGCCTTCAATAAATGAGATTAGTCTAAGACTGAATATTTCGCCTGAAGACCTTGTAATGGCTCTTGAAGCAGGTTGTGCTCCAGAGTCCTTGTATAGCACCATTGGGGAAGGCGACGGTTCACCAATACTCTTAATAGATAGAATCAATTCTAATAACAATAACAGCGAGGTCGATTTAATTGATAAAATTGCAATTAGACAAATTCTTGATACATTAGAAAAGAGAGAACGGCAAATAATAATACTAAGATATTTTAAGGAGCAGACTCAGGTTCAGATAGCAAAGTTACTTGGAATTTCACAGGTACAGGTTTCACGTATTGAAAAAAAAATTCTTAAGGATATTAAAATTAAAATGATAGCTAATAACTATTAATATTTAAAATAAAGGATGCGGATTAAATGGTAAAAAACACACATTTGCTAAAAAATAAGACCATTTTAATTGTACTGGCAATTCTTATATTATGTGGAATTATCGCATTTATAGCTTTGCTCAGTATGTATTCCGATGAAGCTCCAGCAAAAGCTGTTTATGTTTTTGAAAATATAATCTTATAGTAAGGACATGGAGTTGTACTCTATTATAAATAAATTTTGCTGTAACAAAATCTTATTTCCAATATTTTCATAATAATAAATAACAAAAATGCAAAAAATACTATACGTATTTAGTTTGCATTTTATTTTTTTGCTCATGGAGGCTTTATGAAAAAAAGTTTTACTAAGGAAGAATACTCGGAATATGTAAAGAGTGTCTCTCCAAATTCCAAATTATTTATAAATATTATCAAAGCTTTTGTGGTTGGTGGTATTATTTGCGTTATTGGACAGATAATTATGAACATTCTCAAGGCTCGTGGTTTAAATATGGATATGGTATCAAATCTGACGAGCATAATTATGATTTTCTTAGGTGCTTTGCTAACAGCATTTAATGTTTATGGTGATATTGGCAAGTTTGCAGGAGCGGGATCAATTGTACCTATTACAGGGTTTGCAAACTCAGTGGTTTCTCCCGCAATGGAGTTCAAGACAGAGGGGTATATCATGGGAATGGGTGCAAGAATGTTTATTATTGCTGGTCCTGTAATCGTGTTTGGAATATGTTCCTCCATTATAGTGGGAATAATTCATTATTTTATTACTTAACTTTCCTACATTACACTCATTAAGTACCAGCTATAGCAATTGGTTTACTTACAACATAATTGTATGAATTAGGTAAGGTTCATCTCAGAGTTTTAGCAGATGCCCTGAATATTTTTAGTATTGAAAAGTTAAGTATAAGTAAGTAGAAAAACAGAATTCCACTATAACCGCTACAAATTAAACATAAGGAGATAGCTATGGCAGAAAAACATATTGGCAAGCAGACAGTTTTTTTAAAAAACCCACCATCTATAAAGGCTACAGCTTCAATTGTTGGGCCAAGGGAGGGTAAGGGGAACTTGAAAAAGTGCTTTGACTATATTATTCCCGATGAGCTTTGGGGAGAGGATAGCTGGGAAAAAGCAGAGAGTAAGCTAGTTAGAGAAACCTTTGCAAAGGTTTTACAAAATGCAGGCCTTAGTAATGACAAAATTGATTATGTTTTAGCGGGTGATTTGCTAAATCAGTGCATTGCTGCAAACTACGGGCTCAGAGATACAAATGTACCTTTCTTAGGACTATATGGTGCGTGCTCAACAATGGCAGAATCAATGAGTATAGGAAGTATGCTTGTAGAGGGTGGATTTGCAGATAATGTTGTTTGTTTAACATCAAGTCATTATTGCTCAGCCGAAAAACAATTTAGATATCCGTTAGAGCTTGGAAGTCAAAGAGCCCCAACCTCCCAATGGACTGTTACAGGTTCTGGAGCAGTTGTTATATCTGCGCAGGGTTCAGGACCATACATTACTCATGTGACAACTGGAAAGATAATTGACTTGGGTATATCTGATGTAAACAATATGGGAGCCGCAATGGCACCAGCTGCAGCAGATACTATTTTAACACATTTTGCTGATACGGGTCTTGATCCGCAGTACTATGACTTGATTGTGACAGGTGATTTGGGTAAGGTTGGAAAGGAAATCTGTGCCGATATTTTAAAGATGAATGGTTTAAATATTGAAGATAGATATAATGATTGTGGTGTAATGATTTTTAACTTAAATGAGCAGGATGTACATTCTGGTGGAAGTGGCTGTGGCTGTTCTGCTACAGTATTTGCTGGACATATATACAAAGAAATAATGAAAGGTAATTTGAAAAGAGTCCTATTTGTTGCCACTGGAGCATTGATGAGTCCAATAAGTTCGCAGCAAAAGGAAACAATACCTGGGATAGCACATGCAGTAAGTATCCATAGAAGCTTGGATTAACACGTTAGGAACAACGAAGTATTGACGGAATATAGCCCGTAAAAAATAGGAAGCTACTATTTAGTTGTTCCTCAGTTTGAATAAAATATGAGGAGATGAAGAATGAGTTATTTAAGTGCTTTTTTAGTTGGAGGAATAATTTGTGCAATCGGCCAAATTCTTATAGATAAAACAAAGCTCACTCCTGCTAGAATTCTAGTATTATTTGTTGTATCGGGGGTTGTACTTACTGCCTTAGGAATATATCAAAAAATAGTTGATATAGGCGGTGCTGGCGCATCAATTCCTCTTACAGGCTTTGGGTATAGTTTGGCAAAAGGAGTTTTTAGAGAGGTTGACGAAATAGGCTTACTTGGTGTTTTTACTGGAGGCTTTAAAGCCACAGCAGCTGGACTTTCGTCAGTTATATTCTTTGGATATATTATGGCGGCGATATCTAGGCCAAAGGCAAAAAAATAAAGTAGACTTAGTTCAGAAAGGTAGTATTAGTAGTGCCGCAGAGATGAAATAATTTTTTAGTCAGGATTACTTTATGGTATATAAAAACTAATACCAAGTAGTCTTGACTAAAACTTTATTAGTTCCTACTGAACTTGTTATTATATGTAAATCAATTGTAGATATAATAAAAAGTGAGCTTTAATAGAGGAATTTTCAAAAAAGATAGAATATTAGATTAATATTGTATATAATAACTATGGTGCTGTAGACTTACCAACTACAGAAGTATATTTATTATGAAGTTCAATACATAAAAATAAGGTGGGTAATTATGAATATAGAGTATATAAATCCTTTTATTACAGCAAGTCAAACAGTTCTAAAGCAAGTAGCAAATATTGATGCCAAGCTTGGTAAGATTTTTATTAAGAATTCCCCTTATATGGGAGAAGCAATATTAATAATTGTTGGAATAACTGGTAAGATAAGGGGACAGGCGATTTTTACTATGTCAAAAGCAGTTGCATTTAAGATAGCCTCAGCAATGATGCTTGGAATGCCTGTTAATGAATTGAATGAGATATCAAAGAGTGCATTATCTGAATTAACAAATATGATTCTGGGTAATACTGCTACTTTACTTTACAATAAGGGGATTGGGATTGAGATTACTCCTCCTTCTTTACTAATGGGTGAAAATTTGCAAATATCCCCTTCGAAAATGAAGACTATTTGTATTCCAATTCATTTGACCGATACAGATATATTAGAGATTGATTTATCTGTTGAGGATTGAGATAATCCTAAATAACTGATAAAATATATATATTGAATTTTAAAAAGATGGTAAGCGCCATCTTTTTTCTTATGCAGAGATTAAATGAAAGGGATGTGATTTTTTAATGGCGTTAAATATAGTGCTAGTGGAGCCAGAGATTCCACAGAATACAGGTAATATTGTAAGAACATGTGCAGCTACAGGCACAATTCTCCATTTAGTGGGGCCGCTTGGATTTTCTCTTGAGGATAAATATTTAAAGAGAGCCGGGTTAGACTACTGGAATGACGCAGAAATAAAAAATTATAACAGTTTGGATGAGTTTATAACTAAATATGGCAAAAATAAGCTTTATTATTCTACGACAAAAGCCACTTGTAACTACAGTGACGTAAAGTTTGAGGATAATTGCTTTGTATTATTTGGAAAGGAAACAGCTGGACTACCAGAGGAATTACTAAAGGAGAACAAAGAAAACTGTATTAGAATTCCTATGAGAGAAGGCATAAGATCTCTGAATTTATCGAATTCGGTGGCTATTGTAGTTTATGAAGCATTAAGACAGCAAAATTTTATTAATTTACAGACGCAGGGCCATCTAGTAAAATATGATTGGTAGATTTATTTTTCATTTATAATATAATGTGGTGATAAGTATTAAAAAATGGGTATATTAAAATGGGTATGAAAAGAAAAATTATTTAATAAGGAGTTGCAGGTAAAGTGTTAAATAGAAATAGGCTCGTTGACGAGTTTCTGGAATTGGTTAAAATTGATAGCCTGTCTCGTAAAGAAAGAAAAATGTGCGATACTCTTAAACAAAAATTAGGAAACTTAGGATATGAATCAATAGAAGATGATGCAGGGCAAAAAATTGGTGGTGAGTGTGGAAATGTTATTTGCACAATAAAGGGTTCGAAAGATGTTCCAGCTATTTTAGTAACTGCACATATGGACACAGTAGCCCCAGGTATAGGTAAAAAGCCTGTTGTGGATGGAGATATTATTAAGAGTGATGGAACTACAATTTTAGGCGGAGATGATGTCTCAGGTATAGCTATTATACTTGAAACTTTGAGAATACTAAAAGAGGAGAATATAGAGCATGGTGATATTCAGATTGTTTTTACAATAGCTGAAGAAATTGGATTGCTAGGTGCAAAAAACATGGATTATAGCAAAATTCATGCAAAATTCGCATTTGTTTTAGATACCGGTGGTCGAGTTGGATGCGTTGCAGTTAAGGCTCCATCACATAACAAAATAAACGTTGTAGTAAAAGGTAAAGCTGCACATGCAGGAGTGGAACCTCAAAACGGGATAAGTGCTTTTTCAATAATGTCAGAAGCTATTGTTAATATGAAGCTGGGAAGAATAGATGAGGAGACTACTGCAAATATTGGTGTGATTAATGGAGGCCTTGCCGCTAATATTGTTTGTGACAGAGTAGAAATAGAGTGTGAAGCAAGGAGCAGACAGGAAGCTAAACTTGAGGCTCAAACTGAGCATATGCGTGAGTGCTTTCAAAAAGCAGCAACTAAATGGGGTGGGCAGATAGAATTTGAAGCTGAGATAGAATACCCGTCATTTAGCATTGAAAAGGACGCTGAAATAGTAAAAATAATGGAAATAGCTGCGTCGACCTGCGGATTTGTATTTGAAGCAGTGGCCACAGGTGGTGGCAGTGATACCAATATTATAAATTCAAAAGGAATAGAGGCTGTGGACATGAGTGTTGGTATGACAAAGGTTCACAGTGTAAATGAGCAAATATCTATAAAAGATATGATAGATGCAGTATTGTTTTTAGTTGCAATAATTAAAAATATTAAGTAGTTATTAGTTAATACTTAGGGTTAATAGGGGGATTTTGTGTTGCAAACTGTTTTGAGAGTTTCAGAAATATCTATATATGATAAAGAATGCTTCGACAAGTATTTTAAAATGGCCAATTTACAGGTATCAGAATTAAACTTTACAAATTTCTTCATGTGGAGGGATCATTATAAAATAAGGTTTAGCATTGTAAATGATTTTTTATGCATAATATCTGTAATGGAAGACAACAAGTCATTTTGTTTTTTTCCAATAGGTGATTACAATAATGGCGAAGACTTAAAGAATGCTATTTTAATGTTAAGAGAATATTTTTCACAAATGGGTTGGGAATTCATGTTTTCACGAGTATCCGAATATCAGATTTCCATTTTGGAAGGCTTAGACATAAAGTTTGTTGCGAATGAGGACAGAGATAATTTTGATTATATTTATTCAGTGAAGAGCCTTTCAACTCTTGCTGGAAAGAAATTAGATGGAAAGAGAAATCACATAAACAAGTTTAAAAAGCTTTATACTTATGAATATGAAGAGATTTCTGATGAAAATATATCAGACTGTAAAGCTATGATTGAAAAGTGGTGCCTACAAAGAAATTATTTGGAACACAGCAACCTTATTTCTGAAAGAAAAGCAAATTTAGATTTATTAGATAATTTTAATTCTCTTGGAATAAAGGGTGCAATAATTAAGGTTAATGGTGAGCCAGAAGCCTTTACTGTGGGTCAAAAGCTAAATAGTGATACTGTTGTTATTCATATTGAAAAGGCAAATTCGGAAATTCATGGACTTTATCCTTTAATAAATCAACAATTTTTGTCTAACCAATGGTGCGATATGGAGTATGTGAATAGAGAGCAGGATTTGGGCGTGGAGGGTCTTCGAAAAGCGAAATTATCCTATAGTCCAATAAGCTTTGTTGAAAAGTTTACAGTTCAACTTTGTTAAATATTTATTAATTAGGCGTTTATACTATTGAATATGTTACTAAAATATTATAGAATTGACATTGGTTTAGGAAATAGAAACCATTTGTTTTGCACTTTATGTAATAAAGTATAAGTGCGACTATGTTTATGCCTGCACCATAAGGCTTGGTACAAGCCAAGTTTTCTTTATACCTTACAAGTATAAGTGCAACTAGGCTTCTACCTTCGCCATGGGCTCGGCACAAGCCAAGTTTTCTTTATCAATAAGCATTTATATGCTTAGTATTAATAAAAAATCTAGGAGGTAACAAAAATGGCAGTTAAAATTGGTATTAATGGTTTTGGACGTATTGGACGTCTTGTTTTGAGGGCTGCAGCTAGTAACCCTAATATAGAAATAAAGGGAATCAATGATCCTTTCATCGATCTCGAGTACATGAAATATATGCTAACTTACGACACAGTACATGGTAAGTTTGATGGTACTGTTGAGATTAAAGATGGCAAGCTAGTAGTTAACGGAAAAGAAATCGCAGTATTTGCAGAAAAAGATCCTTCAGTTATTGGTTGGGGTGCATGTGGAGCTGACTACGTTGTTGAATCAACAGGCGTATTCACTACTATTGAAAAGGCTTCAGCTCATATCAAGGGTGGAGCAAAGAAAGTAATTATCAGTGCTCCTTCAGGTGATGCTCCAATGTTCGTAATGGGCGTTAACACTGACAAGTATACTAAAGACATGACAGTTGTATCTAATGCTTCATGTACTACTAACTGTTTAGCTCCTTTAGCTAAGGTTATCAATGACAACTTCGGTATAATTGAAGGGCTTATGACTACTGTTCATGCTGCAACTAATACTCAGAAGACTGTTGATGCTCCTTCGTCGAAAGACTGGAGAGGCGGAAGATCAATCCTTGGTAATATCATTCCTTCATCAACTGGTGCTGCAAAAGCAGTTGGAAAAGTTATCCCAGAATTGAACGGAAAATTAACTGGTATGGCATTCAGAGTTCCTACAGTTGACGTTTCAGTTGTTGACTTAACAGTTCGTATTGAAAAAGCTGCAACTTATGCAGAAATCAAAGCTGCTATTAAAAAGGCTTCTGAAAATGAATTAAAGGGTATCCTTGGATACACTGAAGATTCAGTTGTTTCAACTGATTTCATTCATGATGCACGTACTTCAATATTCGACGCTAATGCTGGTATCGCATTGAACGATAACTTCGTTAAGTTGGTTTCGTGGTATGACAATGAATGGGGTTATTCAAACAAGGTTGTTAACCTTATTGAGCACATGGCTATTGTTGATGCTAAATAATTAATATTAACTAAATGAATACAAGCAAAAAGAGCCTGCCGGGTTTCCCTGGCAGGCTTATTTTGTAGTGCGTTATTGGAACAATCTTCACATATGGTGAATCAATTTTTAATATTTAGGCTATCTATATATTTTTGTATGCCTTATGAAGTTATAGTTCTTCACTGATTTTATAGCTTCAGAATTTATAATACTTTGTCCAAATAAAAGATGTTCTTAGAAATATTGCATTACCAAGTATTAACATCTAGTTTCAATATTGCATATTTAGTGTTATAATAATTTTATGAATTTTTTACTAACTCAAAACTTAAATATTGCTATAAGATAGCTGTATTTTATAATTAAACTATAGCTCATGGCTAAATGACCTCTTTTATTCGCCTTACAGCGAGTTAATAGGTAGCAATTTCATTACATTTTGTGGTCGCTTTATGTGGCTCATGGAGGTTATTATGATAGTAGCACCAAAATTCCGTGGTTTTATTTGTACGACATCACATCCTGTGGGCTGTGAATATAATGTGAGACAGCAAGTTGAGTACATAAAGAAACAAAAGAAGATTGACGGAGCCAAGAAAGTATTAGTGCTTGGTGCTTCAACAGGATATGGTCTTTCCTCCAGAATAACAGCTGCTTTTGGCTGTGATGCAGCTACTATTGGAGTGTTTTTTGAAAGACCTGCTTCAGGGAATAGAACAGCTTCAGCAGGCTGGTATAATTCGGCGGCTTTTGAAAAAATTTCGAAAGAAGAGGGTTTATATGCTAAAAGTATAAATGGTGATGCCTTCTCAAATGAGATTAAAGAACAAACGATAGAGATGATAAAAAAAGATCTTGGCAAAATTGATATGGTCATTTATAGCCTTGCCTCACCTAGAAGAACACATCCAGTTACTGGAGAGGTATTTAATTCGGTTATTAAGCCAATTGGACCCGCATATACCTCTAAGACCGTTGATTTTCATACTCAACAGGTTTCAGAAATAACTATTGAGCCTGCTAACGACGATGAAGTCAGACAAACAATTGCAGTAATGGGTGGAGAAGATTGGGAAATGTGGTTGGATGCGCTTAAAAATGCAGATGTTTTGGAGGACAATGTTATAACTCTTGCATATTCATATGTTGGGCCTGATATGACACATGATGTCTATAGAGAGGGTACTATTGGAAGGGCTAAGGATCACCTAGAGGCAACAGCAGCAAAGATTACTGATTCACTTAAAGATATAGGTGGTAAAGCATATGTGTCTGTAAATAAAGCTGTTGTTACACAATCCAGTGCTGCTATCCCTGTTATCTCTCTTTATATCAGCACTTTGTTCAAGATAATGAAGCAGGATAATATTCATGAGGGCTGCATCGAACAAATGTACCGCATGTTTAATGACAGATTGTATCCAAGAAATTTGAAGCTAGACTATAAAGGCAGGATTTGTATGGATGATTGGGAGATGAGATCAGATGTTCAAGTCCAGGTAACAAAGCTCTGGAATGAGGCTAATAATGAGAATGTAAAAGATATCTCTGACATTGATGGGTATAGGCAAGAGTTTTTTAAACTTTTTGGATTTGAATTTGATTCTATTGACTATGACGCTGAGGTTGATATTGATGTGAAGATAGAGAGTATTGAGTAAGTAAGGAGCTGAGACAGTGACTACTTCTTTAAAATAAATACGCTTCATATTTTTTGATCTTTATCCTTTCCTGATTTGTGAGGGTACTGTCTCAGTAAAATGCTTAAATATCTTATTAAAATTTGCAAGGTTGTTAAAGCCGCAGTCCAAAGCTATCCGCGCAATGGAATAGTCTGTTTTCCTCAGCATTTCAATTGACTTGGAGATGCGCATTTTATTCAAGTATTCAATGGGTGAAAACCCAGTTGACTGCTTGAAAAAAGATGAAAAATAATTTGGTGACATATAAGCCAGCTCAGCCAACGTATTCAGTCCAATTTTCTGTGAGTAATTTCTAGAAATAAATTCAAATACCTTTTCCAGCTTCTCAAGCTTTTTACTTTTAGAAGTGATGCTTTCAGTGCTCTTACTAGTATCCTGGTAATGGCGTATAAGATATGTTATTATGTGTAAAAGCTTTGCTTTAATCATCAGCTTGTAACCCACAGTTTTATTAATATACTCCTCCTCAATTTCGGTAAGCAGTGCAAATATTTTTTGACCTATCTCGCTCTTACTATCAATTCTATTATTAAAATTCGAACTTCTTTCAAAAAAAGGCTCCATATACTGATAATCAAATTGGCTCTCTGATGACCAAACCAACTGAGGCTCAAACATAACCACAGGCATGACCATATTTATAGGTGGCAATACCTCCATGTAATGTGGCTCGATATTGTTAATTACAACAATATCACCCTCATTCATTTCATAGGTCCTATTTTCTACATAATAAATTCCTTTGCCCTGCTTAACAAAAGCAAGTTCAAGGTAGTTATGCCAATGAAAGGTGTGATTCATACAATAATAAGGTTCCATATTGGTAAACTTAATACTGAAGGGAAAATCAATAGGAAATGACTTTGGTTTATATACTTTTGAAGAATCCATGGTCTAACCTCCTAATTTGTTAAATAATAACATTAAATAAATATAAATAGTAAAATAGTATTATAAAAAAATATAATAATCAGAGAAATAGTGGTGTTTTATTACTATAATAATAATATAAACTTAGCAATAATAAAAGATTAATAGTAAAAAAGCATTATAATTATAAAAATACAGAAATATTCTAATTTACATTAAAAATAATTACTATTATTTTTAATGTAAATTAGAATAATTATCATGAAAGGTGGAGTGTGTTGTGATTAATCCGGCTTATGAGATTGAAAGATTGCTTCAGTTTGGAAAAAAGCATGGCTTGATTGATAAGCTAGATACAATAATTGCAAGGAATGAGTTATTGGATTTACTAAAACTTAAAGAGCCATATGGAGATGAAATTACAGATGAAAATTTGGAGTTCCCAACTGAAATATTGGGTGGGCTTGTTGAATATGCAGGCGATGTTGGCCTATTTGATAAAGAAGTATACGTTTATCGTGAGCTGTTTGACACAAGAATAATGGGACTTATAATGCCAAGGGAGTCTGAGATAGTCCGAAACTTTAACGAATTGGTGGAAAAGCAATCTATAAAAGCTGCAACAGACTACTTTTATGACCTTTGCACCGCTTCAAACTATATAAGAACTGCACAGATTGCAAAGAATATAATTTGGAAGGCCAATTCAAAGTATGGTCACTTGGAGATAACGATAAATCTCACTAAACCAGAAAAAGATCCTAAAACAATTGCGATGGAGAGGCTACAGCCTCAGGGTAATTACCCTAAGTGTATGCTGTGTGTTGACAACATAGGGTACAGCGGTAGAATTAATTTTCCGGCAAGGCAGACACTTAGAATGATTCCACTCACACTTTGTGGGGGACAATGGTACTTGCAGTATTCACCATATGTTTATTATAATGAGCACTGTATTGTGTTGAGTGAGACTCATGAACCAATGGTAGTGTCAAAAAAGACATTTGGATGGCTTTTAGACTTTGTAAGACAATTTCCACACTACTTGTGTGGCTCAAACGCAGACCTGCCAATAGTTGGGGGCTCCATACTTAGTCATAACCACTTCCAGGGTGGAAATTATTTGTTCCCAATGCAGAAGGCACCTATGATAAAGAGCTTTGAATGTAATAAATTCAAAAATATAAAAATAGGTGTAATAAAGTGGCCGCTCTCAGTCATTCGTGCCGCTAGTGATAGCATTCTAGATTTAGTTGAATTCTCTGATTATGTTTTAAACCAGTGGAGAGCATACAGTGATGAAAGTGTTGATGTCCTTGCGTACTCGGATTCTGAGAATGGTAAGATTCCGCATAATACTATAACTCCTATTGCAAGAAGGAATGAAGAGGGAAAATATGAGATGGACTTAGTTCTGAGAAATAACAGGACTACTGAGGAATATCCAGATGGTATATTCCATCCTCACAAGGAAATTCATCACATCAAAAAAGAGAATATTGGGCTGATTGAGGTTATGGGGCTTGCTATTCTTCCTGGCAGACTCAAAACAGAAGTTGAAATGGTTAAAGAAATACTTTGCGGCAAATCAAACATCGCAGAAATTTTTGCGCCGGAGCATGTGCTGTATAAGCATAAGCCTTGGATTGAACAGCTTGTTTCTATATATGGCAATTTTCTAACAAAGGAACGTGCAGAAGAAGTTGTTAAGCTTGAAATTGGCAAGAAATTTGAAACCTGTCTTGAGCACGCTGGTGTGTTTAAACAAACTGATGAGGGCATAAATGCATTCAACAATTTCATGAAGTCGGTTGGATGTAAAACCCTCTAATAACGGCTTTAAGAAAGTACGAATAAATAATAGCTGTAAAGGAGCTTAAAAATGCAGAAAAATTATGATGAACTAAAGAAAAAATTCTGCCAAATATATGGAGGTAGCCAAGAGGATTTAAGAATATTTTCAGCGCCTGGAAGAGTAAACCTTATTGGAGAGCACATTGACTATTGTGGAGGATTTGTGTTTCCAGCAGCCCTCAGCCTTGATTCTACAGTGATTGCGAGGGCGAACAATGATAATACTCTGAGAATTGCAGCAACAGATCTTCCTGATAGGGTAGAGGTAAAGCTGGATAATTTGGAGAGTGCAAAGAGCCTGAAATGGGGGAATTATCAGGCGGGAGTAGCATTTGTACTACAAAATGCAGGATACAAGCTGATAGGAGTAGATATGCTTTTTCATGACACAGTACCAATAGGTTCTGGTCTGTCATCCTCAGCAGCAATAGAATTAGCTACAGCCATTACGTTAGTTACCTTTGGCAATGAGGCAAATGGTATAACTGAGCCAATAGACATGGTTGAAATGGCGGTAATAGGACAGAAAACTGAAAATGAGTTCTGCGGAGTAAGCTGTGGAATAATGGATCAGTTTGCTTCGGCTATGGGGAAAAAGGATCATGCCATATTGCTGGATTGCGCAACATTGAAATTTCAGTATTTCCCGTTGAAAATTGATGGCTACAAATTAGTTTTAGGAAATACAAAGAAAAAGCGGTCACTTGGTGAATCAAAGTATAATGAGAGAGTTAGTGAGTGTGCGGAAGGTCTGAGAATATTACAACAGTATCTACCAAACAAAAAGAATCTGTGTGATATTACAAGTAACGAATTCGAACAGTATAAGTCGAAAATTGAAGACGAAATAATTAAAAAAAGAGTAACCCATGTTATTTGTGAAAACGATAGAGTGCTTAAAGCTGTAGAGGCACTAAAGAAAAATGATTTGGCAGAGCTTGGCAGACTTCTGGTAGAGGCAAATGACTCAATCAGAGATCTGTATGAAGTTACAGGAATAGAGCTGGATACTATGACCTCAGAGGCAATGAAAGTAGAGGGAGTAATAGGTGCCAGAATGACGGGTGCTGGTTTCGGAGGATGTACTGTAAACATAGTTCCTGAGGATAAGGTTGCTTTGTTTATAGAGCAGGTTGGCAAGAATTACAAAGAACGAATTGGTTTGACTCCTGAGTTTTATGTAAGTGAGATAAGCGACGGAGCCAGAGAAATTAAAATATAAAATAAATTTAAACCAATGTGCCTAATATGACGATTCATTTGGCACAATTGGGGACAGGGAGGTTAAGATGGCAGTTTTGGTAACTGGTGGAGCTGGTTATATTGGAAGTCATACTGTAGCAGAACTTTTAGATGCAAAAGAAGATGTTATTGTTTTGGACAATTTGGAAAAAGGTCATAAGGAAGCTGTTCTTGGTGGCAAATTTATTCAGGCTGATCTTAGAAATATTGATGAGATCAGAAAAGTTTTTAAAGAAAATGATATAGAGGCTGTAATTCATTTTGCTGCCTATATTGAGGTAGGTGAGAGCGTAGCAAATCCGCTTAAGTATTACAACAACAATGTAATAGCATCATTAAACCTGCTAACTGTTATGCAAGAGGCAGGAGTAAATAAAATAGTATTTTCATCAACTGCTGCTACTTATGGAATACCTGAGAATATCCCAATAAAGGAAAGCGATAAAACGGCTCCAATTAATCCTTATGGAGAAACGAAGCTAACAGTTGAAAAGATATTGAAATGGTCTGATGCTGCTTATGGAATAAAGCATGCTGTTCTCAGATATTTTAATGCCTGTGGTGCACATGTGAGCGGTAAAATAGGTGAGGCTCATTCTCCAGAATCACACTTGATACCAATCATATTGCAGGTTGCTCAGGGAAAGAGAGCTGAGATAAAGCTTTTTGGAAGTGACTACAACACAATTGACGGAACTTGCGTAAGGGACTATATCCATGTTTCAGACCTTGCGGCAGCTCATGTGCTTGCACTTGCAAACCTGAGAAAAGGGGCAGACAGCGATACGTTTAATCTCGGGAATGGCACAGGCTTCTCAAATAGAGAGGTAGTGGAGGTTGCCAGAGCAGTAACGGGAAAGGCAATCAAAGCTACAGACGCACCAAGAAGACCGGGAGACCCAGATACTTTAGTTGCAACGGCTGAAAAAGCTATAAACATATTGGGCTGGAAACCAAAATACAATGATTTGAATAAAATCATTGAAACCGCATGGAATTGGCATAGTACGCACCCAAATGGATATGAAAAGTAGAAAATTTCATGTAATAAATTCTGTAAAATAAAGTCGCAGGTAA
>DATCID010000162.1:0-7457 GCA_036507975.1 Ruminiclostridium sp. | reverse complement strand
TAAGAAGACCTAAAATCTATGTAAACATATATGGCTAAGATTTATGTGAATGGCGGAGTGAAGAGCCGGATGCCTTAATTGGGCACGTCCGGATCTGTGAGGGGTAAGTACCGCGAGGTGCACCTACTCGACAATAGTTATTGTGGTCAGCTTACGCTGACTGAATTTAAAGGTCAAAAATTTAGTAAAAAGTCGAAGTCAAAATGGAATAATACTAATAGCAACATTTTAGCCCCCAGAAAAGATAAGTTAAAAATTAAGTAAATCTTAATATTCTCATAAGCTAGCATGCTATAATTTTAATAGTGTTATAAAGGTAAATATGCATATACCTATTAAGAAAATAGAGGTGCTGACAGCTAAATGAGTATAAATATTTTGGTGGTTGATGATGAGCAAGAAATAGCAGATTTGGTGGAGCTATATTTAAAGAATGAAAACTATTCTGTTTATAAATACTATAGACCGCAGGAGGCACTCGAATGTATTGATTCTGTCAAATTTGATCTTGCTATACTTGACGTGATGATGCCTGAGATGGATGGATTTACCGTTTGTCAAAAAATCCGTCAGAAATATAATTTTCCTGTGATTATGTTGACTGCAAAGGGTGAAGAGCTGGATAAGATTACGGGGCTTACTTTGGGTGCAGATGACTATATTACTAAACCGTTTAGTCCTCTTGAAATGGTAGCTCGTGTAAAAGCGCAATTGCGTAGATTTACTAGATACAATACAGGTATGCAACCACCTGACGACAGCATTGAGGTATCTGGAGTTGTTATGAACAAAAATACTCATGAATGTACCTTAAATGAAAATCCACTGCTGCTTACACCTATTGAATTTTCTATTCTATGGATTTTGTGTGAAAATAGGGGACAGGTTATTAGTTCAGAAAAACTTTTTCATGAGGTTTGGGGAGAAAAATACTTTATTAGTAGCAATAATACTGTGATGGTACATATTAGACATCTCCGTGAGAAAATGAATGAGCCTGCAGGTAATCCAAAGTTTATCAAAACAGTATGGGGAGTTGGATACAAAATTGAAAAATGATTTTGGACCATTAAAAAGAAAGATTTTTTTACAAGTAATTTTTGCTAGTATATTGACTGGAATTCTGGGATATTTAATTTTGATTTTTTTAATAGATAGTGCATTACAGGGTCCCTTTGCCAATGCCTTTGTTTTTTTCTGTAGTAAAATCTTTCAAGTTAACAGTGAAACTGCAAGCTTTGTATATCAGAAGGTATTTCGCGATAATAAATTATTTTTAATAGGCGTAGGCTTTGTGTTTCTTTTATTAATTTTCATATATTTTGTATTGTCCAGATTTACTCGTTATTTTAATAAAATAAGCGATGGCGTTGATATGCTGGTAAATGAATCGGGGAATAAAATTTCTTTACCACCTGAACTTGCATTCATGGAATCAAAACTGAACACTGTAAAGGATACATTGGAAAAAAGGAAAAATGCAGCTTTGGATAGTGAACGGAGAAAAAATGACCTGGTTGTATATTTAGCACACGACATCAAGACGCCTCTGACCTCTGTAATTGGGTATTTGAGCCTATTAGATGAGGCTCAGGATATGCCAGCTGAACAAAGGGCAAAGTATACAAAAATTACTTTGGAAAAATCCTATCGATTAGAACAGCTTATAAACGAATTTTTTGAAATAACCCGTTTTAATTTGCAGTCTATTGTATTGGAGAAGGAACATATTAAACTATCCTTCATGCTTGAACAAATGGCAGATGAATTCTATCCAATTCTTGCTCCTCAAAACAAAAAAGCTGTTGTAAATGGAGATGAGAATATTACTATATTTGGTGATGCCGATAAGCTTGCTCGAGTATTTAATAATATTCTTAAAAATGCTTCGGCATATAGCTATGAGAATAGTACCATTGAAATATCAACTGAAGTACTAAATTCAAATGTTATTATAAAGTTTAAAAACAGGGGAAAGATTATTCCTTCAAATAAACTTGATGTTATTTTTGAAAAATTTTTCAGGTTAGATTCTGCACGCTCAAGCAATACAGGTGGTACAGGACTAGGGCTTGCTATTGCTAAAGAAATCGTAGTGCTTCACGAAGGAACCATATCCGCTCAAAGCAACGAAGAATTTACTGAATTCACTGTTATACTCCCAATAAAGTCATAAGAAAAACATAAGGTTTTAATAAGGTCAAATTAAAAAACAACTTCTTTAACTATGTTTAAATTAAATATAGATAGAGAAGTTTTTTATATTTAAATAATATTTTAAGAAATACTTATGGTTTTAGTAAGATTAAATTAATATGACACAAAGGAGAAATAACGATGGATAAGAAAAAAGTAGCAATTATTTTTGGAGGATGCTCCTCAGAGTATGAAGTTTCATTGCAATCAGCCTCGTCAGTAATAGAAAATATAAATAGTGAATTGTATGATGCTGTTTTAATTGGCATTACCAGAGAGGGAGAGTGGTTCAGGTACAGAGGGGCTACTGAGAAAATTAGAGATAATTCTTGGTTTCTTAGTAGTGATTGTGTTGAAGTGGCCTTCTCACCAAGTCGAGAGCTGCATGGATTTTTTGAGTTCCGAGAGGACAAGTATAATATAACAACTATTGATGTAGCATTCCCTGTCCTGCATGGGAAAAATGGGGAGGACGGTACAGTTCAAGGCTTACTAGAACTTGCGGGAATTCCTTTTGTGGGCTGTGACACGCTTTGCTCGGCGCTGTGCATGGATAAAGACATTGCTCATCGCATTGCACAAACGGCTGGTGTAAGAACGCCAGCATCTATTACAGCGAGAAAAACTATGGACACAGTAGACATAATTAGAAAAACGGAAACACTTAAATATCCATTGTTTGTAAAGCCTGCTAAGGCAGGATCATCTCTTGGAATCACACGAGTGAGCTACCAAGAAAAATTGCGTTCGGCAATTATAGAAGCTTTTGAACACGACAACAAGGTGGTAATAGAAGAAAGCATTGATGGCTTCGAGGTGGGCTGTGCCATATTGGGCAATGATGAACTTATCATAGGTGAAGTTGACGAAATTGAACTTCAAAATGGATTTTTCGACTTCACAGAGAAATATTCGCTGAAAACCTCTAAAATTCATATGCCTGCAAGAATTGACAGTAAAACTGCAGATAGAATTAAAGACACTGCTGTAACCTTATATAAGGCTCTGTGCTGTAGTGGGTTTGCTAGAGTCGATATGTTTTTGACACCAAACGGCAATGTTATATTTAATGAAATCAATACAATTCCAGGATTTACATCACATAGCCGCTACCCAAATATGCTTGGTGGAATTGGACTGTCTTTTGCCGAGATAGTTGAGATGATTATAAGGTTGGCGCTGGAAAAATGAAAACAAATATTAGAGAAAGTATTAAAACCATAGTTTTGAGCAAACAGGATATTTATAAGGGAAATCTTATACTTGTAAATAAGAATTTCCCACTAAAACAGCAACATTCAAATTCTTCTGAAAGCCTTATTTCTGTTAGTAGTCAACACCCAGATATTTTTTTACAAAAAACTGCAGTAAATATGTTGACACAGCTCATGATAGCATGCAAAGGAGAAAATCAAATTGTACCAGTTAGTGGATATCGTTCATTAGGAGAACAGCAACAAATCTTTAAAGACTCACTAAGTGAAAACGGAGAAGCATTTACATTAAAGTATGTAGCGTATCCCAATCATAGTGAACATCAATCAGGTCTTGCAATTGATGTGGCAGAAAACAAAGAAAATATAGACTTTATACGCCCATTCTTTCCTTATGATGGAATTTGTCAGAGTTTTCGTATGAAAGCTGCAAGATATGGTTTTATAGAACGCTATCAAAAAGGAAAAGAAGCAATTATCGGTATTTCACATGAACCATGGCATTTTCGATATATTGGCTTTCCTCACTCTGAAATTATACAAGAAAATGACTACACGCTGGAAGAATATATTGATTTTCTAAGAGCATTTCCATATGACGGGAAGCACTTGTTATTTGAGAATATAGACCAACAAATTGAGATTTTTTATGTTAAGGCAACTGATGAACCGCAGAATACTATTTTTTTGGCAGAAGATGTACCATATCAGGTTTCTGGAAATAACAACGATGGATTTATTATTACGGTCTGGAGGATAAAATTATGAATGGGAAAGATGAATATGCAGGCCTTGATTATTTCAGAATGATTGCTGCCTTACTTATTGTAGCAATTCATACGTTTCCTCTGGTCTCTGCAAGCCAGGATGCAGATTTCATTTTAACGCATATTTTTGCTCGTATAGCTGTTCCATTCTTCTTTATGACCACAGGATTTTTCTTGTTACCCAAATACATGGAAGATGTAAGTTTGAGAAAAAATGTGGTTATCGGATTTTTTAAGAAAACCTGCATTTTGTATGGTGTTGCTATATTACTCTATTTACCCATAAATATATATACAGGATATTTCAACAAAAAGCCTTTCCTACCAGGATTTATAAAAGACATCATTTTTAATGGTACCTTCTATCACCTATGGTATCTGCCTGCCAGTATCTTAGGTGTTGGAATTGTTTTCTTTTTAATTAATATTTTCAAGGAGAAGGTATTGCTTTGTATAGCTATTATTCTCTATATAATAGGTTTGTTTGGTGATAGTTATTATGGAATAGCAAATCAAATTTCTTTTCTAAAATCCTTCTACGATGTACTTTTTTTAATGTTTGATTATACAAGGAACGGCCTATTGCTGGCCCCAGTTTTTATAATTATGGGGGGATTAATTGCAAAGTCCAAACACGAATACACAATAAAATCATGCCTTACTGGATTTGTGATATCAACGGCTCTTTTGATAACAGAAGGAATAGTACTCAAGAGCTTTTCTGTAGAGCGTCATGACAGCATGTATCTAATGCTTATTCCGTGCATGTTTTTCCTATTTCAATTATTGTTATTATGGAAAGGCAAAAGTAGGAAGGTTCTCAGAACCTTATCACTACTCGTGTACATCATTCATCCGTTTTGCATCATACTGGTGAGAGGTTTTGCCAAGGTAACAGGTTTGAAGGTAGTATTAATAGATAACAGCATAATCCATTATATAGCAGTTGTAATTGTTTCTCTTGTAGTGTCATCTCTTTTGCTAATTATAATCAGCAAAAAGGATAAAAAACTATTCGGAGACAGAGCCTGGGCAGAAATTAACTTGGATAACCTTAATTACAATGTAAATCAATTTCGAAAGATATTACCCAAAAGCTGCAATCTAATGGCAGTAGTAAAAGCAAATGCCTATGGACATGGAGATACAAAAATTGCGAAGGAACTAAACCAGCTTGGTATTGACGCTTTCGCTGTGGCAACAATGGAAGAGGGTATTCAGCTTCGACGAAAAGGAATTAGCGGAGAAATTTTGATATTTGGATATACCCACCCTGGAGAAATCTATCGCCTCACACAGTACGATTTGACACAGACAGTAGTGGATTACGATTATGCGAAAATCTTGAACAATTTTGGAAAAAGAATAAAGGTACATGTCAAAATTGATACTGGTATGCATCGTCTGGGTGAAAATTATAATGAAATTCAAAATATAGATAGAATATTTCAATGCGAGAATCTTGTTATTAATGGTACTTACACGCATCTCAGTGTTGCTGACAGCTTAAAAGAGGAGGATGTTGAATTCTCAAATCAACAAATAGAAAAGTTTTATAATACTGTTGAGCAGCTAAAAGCTTCAGGCTATGATCCAAAGAAAATCCATATCCAAAGCAGCTATGGTGTACTTAATTATCCCTATCTTCATTGCGATTATGCACGTGTTGGAATAGCGCTATATGGAGTTCTGAGTAATGAAAATGATAAAACAAGAGTATTTGCTGATTTACAGCCGGTACTTTCTTTGAAGGCCAGAGTTGTATTAACCAAAGAAATTGCCCAAACAGAATCAGTAGGGTATGGACGTCAGTTTACAGCACAGCAAAATACAAAAATTGCAGTTATTTCTATTGGTTATGCTGATGGTGTACCTCGTAGTCTATCCTGTGGAAAAGGACAAGTCATAATTAATGGGAAAAAGGCATTAATTATAGGGAAGATATGCATGGATCAGCTAATGGTAGACATTACTGATATTCCAAATGTTAAGCAAGGAGACATTGCCACACTAATTGGACAAGATGGTGCAGAATGTATTTCAGCAGAGGCTGTTGCTGCCCAATCAGGAACACTAACTAACGAACTCTTGAGCCGTCTTGGGGTACGTATTTTAAGAATATATGTGAATAATTGTAACACAATAACAAAAAATAGATTTGAAGCTGATTTTAAAAATATTTTTACAACCTTCAAATTCTCAATAAAATCTACCCAACTCTTTAGCAGGCTAAGTGAGTAATAAACTATCATTTACAAACCCGATAAGTATCTTTGTAGTAGTTGATTGAAAAGAATTTAAGTAATAAAATTAAAACATAAGTTGAATACTAATAAGGAGCGAGAGTGTGAATTAAGTCAAAATGACATTATGACAAAGAGTAGAATGAATCCCAAGGTTGATGAATATTTAAGTAAAGCCAAAAAGTGGCAGGAAGAATTTGAGAAGTTGAGAATGATCATTCTTGACTGTCAGCTGACCGAAGAATTGAAGTGGGGTGTTCCTTGTTACACGTTTCAGGAAGGAAACATAGTTTTAATACATGGATTTAAAGAATACTGTGCGCTTCTGTTTATCAAAGGTGCCTTGTTACAGGATGCCAATGGTATTCTAATCAAACAAACGGAGAATGTACAGGCGGGGCGCCAGATTCGGTTCACCAATGTTCGAGAAATAGTTGCAATGGAAACCATCTTGAAAGCCTATATTTATGAAGCCATTGAAGTTGAAAAAGCCGGCTTGGAAGTGAATTTTAAAAAGAATACAGAATTCATAATTCCTGAAGAATTTCAAAATAAACTTGATGAAATCCCTGCCTTGAAAACTGCTTTTGAGACATTGACGCCAGGAAGGCAAAGAGCATACATTTTTTATTTTTCTGAACCTAAACAATCCAAAACTCGAGAGTCAAGGGTTGAAAAATATATGCAGCAAATTCTCAATGGAAAGGGATTAAATGATTAGAAAAAACACAAAAGTGTACCGTTTGGCTTTTTGCTGAAAGGTACACTTTTCTATATAATAGTTTAATACTCAAATGCAATATATAGTTGACATTTAACAAAATATATTGTACATTTATACCAAGAGGGGGTGCACTATGAAAAATATTCGTATGAAGGTAGCACGTGTAGAAAAGGATATATCCCAGGAAGATCTTGCAAAAATGATAGGTGTAACCAGACAGACCATTGGTATGATTGAAACTGGAAAATTCAACCCTTCTCTGCAATTATGTATAGCTATTTGTAAGGCATTGGGTCTAACTCTAAATGATTTG
>DATCID010000161.1:0-2718 GCA_036507975.1 Ruminiclostridium sp. | reverse complement strand
GCAAAAATAATTTTACTGCCTTTTTAGGCTATAACTATTGCTTTTTGTATCATTATTGACCTGTTTATGGTATATAAATATCCGATATGTGATGTTTTTCACTGGTTTTGTAAAATAGCCAAATTTTTTGCAACGGAACCGATGATGATGTATTAATTTGTAGATGTATTTTTGATATACTTGATAAAGACAGATACATCATTAAAATCCCATATATTAATGCAATCGAGTGGACTAACATAGAGAACAGAAGGAATTTCCCCAAATTCCTTGATATCCTCAGATCAATTACTTTTTTTAACGTAATGCAGCGGCAAAACGTAAACGGATATTACCTTTCCAATATAGAAGACTTTGATAAGGCATTGGTTATCTACAGAGGCACTTCAAAAAACAATGCAACCAACCTTAGCGATCTTGAGATTAAAGTTTTGAAGTTCATAGAACAGAAGCCAGTAACCAGAAAAGAGTTAATGAATTATTTGAAGGTATCTAGCACCCGTGTGCATGATATCCTTCATGGGAAAGATGGACTTGGTGGAATGCTCGCAAAAGTTGCGCATTTGAACCAAATTGACAACAGCAAAACAACCGGAGGAGAAGGTAATGACAAAATAACAACGCGGGCAAATATATACGAGTACTCCGGTCCAAAATTAGGGTTTGAGATATATGACATTGTGGCGAAGATAAACCGTAATGAAGCAGAGGAAGAAAAAAGTAAATACATAAAAAAGTTATCGGAAGGAACTGTCACCACTATCACCCCGCTGTCACCTCGCTGTCACCTAGGCGAAGTGACAGTTAAATCAATAACAGTAGATAGAATAAATAGTAATGTCACTTTAAAAAGAGATAATGTTATACAGGGTAATTATGGGGCACAGTTAGGTGAGTATGCACCAACTCCAGAAAGAGTACTACAAAATAAGTGTATCTCTCATTCTGAGAGACAGGGTGACAGTTGTGCTAATTTAAGTAGTAAAACCCGCCTAACGAACACGATTGATAAGTGTCATATTACTGGTGGTAGTAGGGTGACAGTAGGTGATGGTAGTGATAATAGTAGTAATGCGGAATTCCACTCTGAGGCTAAACTTAATGTATCAGGTAATCCCGAAGTTTCCGGTCTTGAGCATACTACAGGAAAAATAAAGGAATATCTGAATAAAGAATATCATGGAAATACTATAATTAAATCATTAGATGTTCATATCAACGATTTTAGAAAGCTGTATCCTGAATTTAATCATGAATCAAGGAAACACTTAGAGTATGCTTTTAATAAAGTATTGAAGTCTTCTCCTCTTTTAGATAAAAGTCAACAAAAAGAAGACACACTCCAAAAGCCTGCAGCTGAGAAGAAAGGTATTGCAATCCTAAAGAAAGCACTGCAAGCAGAGAAAATGGAGGCTACATTATGAGCTTCCTTTTTCTCGATATTGAAACTATGCGCTTTGACCCTAAAAGTAAAAAGCCGGATTATCATAGGGACCAAATAGTAACTGTTCAGTTCCTCACCGAATTAGGTGATTTTTATATTATAAAAGGTGAAGAACTCGATGATTTATTGGATTATAAAGAGTTTTTCGAAAATTTCACTGTAGTGGGACACAACCTGAAATTTGATTGCGGTATGCTAAAGCAGCAATATGGAATCAATATTCAGTCTGTTTATGATACCATGATTGCAGAACTTGTCTTATCTGGTGGCCCTGCACCTGCAAATAGTTTCCGGGCCTCAGAAGATAGAGATAAAAAAGGCATGAGATTAAAGGATTTAGTTTATCGTTATTGCGACGGGGAACGGATGAGCAAAGGACTGCAATGCTCTTTCAGACTTGGAGAAGAGCTCACAGCTGAGCAAATAGAATACTGCAGAAAAGATCTTGAGTATCTTCCTGTTATTATGGCAAAGCAGCAGGATAAAATAAAAGAGTTCAGCCTGGAATCCATTATAGAAACAGAAATGGCAATGGTTCCTGTCATGGTATGGCTTGAGCTTTCCGGTATGCATTACAGCCCTGAGAAGTTAGGGGAGATAACTGCAGAGCTTGAGAGACTAGAGAAGAATATGCGATATGATTTATATGCAGTTTTCAGGACTAGTAAAATAAACTTAAGCTCCTCTCCGGACATGGTGAAGCAGTTCAACAAGGAAGGTATCCCTGTTATCTCCGTAAGTGCAGACGAGCTTGCAAAGTATGAAGATCCTTTAATAGATCAGTACCAGGATCACAAAACAACAAAGCATCTGATAACCAGTTTCTCTTCTAAATTACCTGCTTATAGAGCGAAGGCAACAGGTAGGGTACATGCTTCTTTTAATCAATATGGTGCAAAATCCGGGCGATTCAGCTGTAAGTACCCAAACCTGCAGCAGCAACCTAGCAAATTCAAAAAATGGAGGACTATTTTTGCTGCAGAGCCTGGGAACAAGATAATAGCTTGTGATTACTCCCAAATTGAACTTAAAATACTCGGAGAAATTGCTAATGAACCGGAGTTCATTAAAGCTTATGGTAAGGGTGTAGATCTGCACAAGTTAACCGCTTCAAAGGTTTTCAATCTCCCTATTGAGAGTATAGGAAAAGACAGCAGAGAGCGCAGTATAGCTAAAACTATCAATTTTGGTTTAAACTATGGAATGTCGGCGCCAGGATTAATGAGGAGATTAAAAACAGAGGCAGGTATTGAATTATCAGAATCCGAAGCCAA
>DATCID010000160.1:0-9036 GCA_036507975.1 Ruminiclostridium sp. | reverse complement strand
CTTACTATTTGAAACTCATTTAGATGGCTCAAACTCATCCCTCCAGATCTCTATTGAGTTAATCTGTTTATGAAAAAACATAAGTCTTATCTCTAGAAAGACTTGTATAACTTGTTACTATACCATAGACCTTTAGACCTTCTATAATTTTATAGCTCTCGTTGCAATAAATGTATTAATATACGGATCAAGAAGGTCGCCACTAGAGGAATCCTCATAGAAACCATTAATCATAAACCCAGCTAATAAAACACCACCTTTTTTTAGAACCCTATAGCATTCTTTCCAAACAATATTTACATCATCTATAAAGCAATTGGACACAGGATGAAAAATTAAATCAAAACATTCATCCTTAAACCTTGATAAGTCTCGCATATCTCCTTGTTCAAGAGTGATTGCTAAACCTTCCCTCTCTGAAACCATCCTATCTTGCTCCAGTTGAGTCGGACTATTATCAAATACTGTTACTTTAGCCCCTGTAGCCGCAAGGATAGGCCCTTGTTGTCCGCCACCTGATGCAAGACATAAAACTTTTTTATCATTAAGTTCTGCAAACCACTCCAGAGGAACTGGTTTTTTAGGTGTTAAAAGTATACTCCATCTCCCGTTTTTAGCCGCTTCTATCTGTTGTGAATCAACAGGTCTAGTCCAGATATTGCCCTTTGCAACTTGTTCATTCCATGCTTCACGATTATGATTTAAAATATCCATATAGGCCTCACCTTCTTAAAACATTATAGCTTCTTAGCTAAACAATCATTTCTAATGCTGCCGTTCAATCATATTCTCTATAATTAATTTCCTTCTAGCAATTTTAAGAAATGCTCTAAAATTAGATCTCCTGAATAAGAAAGCCCCTCATGTCCATATTCGGGATAATGGATAAGCTTTTTTTGCGAGGTTATCCCATTATATGCCGCCATCTGTGAAAAAGGTGGGCATATATTATCCATTAGCCCCATTATCCAAAGAATATCACAGCTTATATCCTTTGTACGATTCTTTAGGTCAATATATCCCAAACGCTCAAAAAAGAAGTCTTCCTTCAAATGAATAGGATCTCTTTGACGAAAATACCAAGTAATTTCCTCATAACTTGGGCAATTGAAATTATTCTGATATATACCACGGAAATCACACAAAAATGGATATATCGGTGCCGCACTTTTTAGGTTTGGAACTAGACTTGCACAAGCAACAGTTATAGCACCGCCTTGGGAAGCGCCTGTAGCAAATACATTGTCCTCATCAACAAAATCCATGTTCATTATGATAAGCGCGCACTGAGCCGCATCTAAATACACACTTCTATAAAATAAATTGTCTGCATTATCACTTTCTAGCCCACGGATAATGTGCCCGCTCTGGGTATTACCTTTTTTGTAAACACCATTATCCTCGCTTTCACCACCTTGACCACGAACATCCATAGCTATAACACAAAATCCCTCTTCCACAAAGCTCAGCTTTGAAAACCATTCACCACAGTTTCCCCAATACCCATGGAACTGTACTACTGCTGGGATTTTGCCTTGTATTTTCTTTGGTTTGAGAAACTGGCAATGAATTTTTGCTTCTCCAACACCAATAAAATACAAATCATAAGCTTCACAATTTCTATAGTGTAAGTTACTTTCCACAAGTTCATACTCCAAAGAACATTCTTTCAAATCCGCTTTTGCACGATTCCAGTAGTCATCGTAATCAGCGGGTTCTTTTCCGATACCACGATAGTCTTTTAGGTGTTCTGTTCGACATTCATATAGCTTTTCCATATATTTTAACCCTTCCCCGTGTACCGCTAAATCCAGCATATTTGTAATCCTTCTCCGTTTCTAATAATTAATATAGCGTCGCCCATTCATATTACATTTTACTAAAGTGTTGCGGGGCAAAATAAATGAAACGTAGTAATTATCTTACTATAAATCTAATGGCAACCGCAATTATAATGACTATACCTAAAATAATTGAAAATATTCCAAGTATTTTATTCCCTCTATTTATTCCTTTTGAATTTACTTGCTGAGCCAAACTAATTTGATTTAATCCACTAAATAATTGCGTTAGCCCTAAAAACATCATCATAATGTCAATATTTATATAATTGAAAAACGATAAGACTGCTAAACAAATAGTAATAACACAAACTGTAATTACTATTATTGAAAGAATCTTTTGCTTACTTTTCATAATGCCCCCTCCTTCACAGTCAATTTATAATCAGTAAATTTGTCATATCCTACTTCTTAGCTTCCTAAACAATATGCATAGCCCTCAATACCTGTCCATATTGGCTACGCATACGAACATGCTACCGTTTCCCTTTGATAAATCTCCACCCTTACTCATAAGGGAGGCTGTCTTTGTTGAGCCACTAAACGCTTATTATCCACATACTTGATTTACGGTTTGCTTAATCAAACGAATTAGTTTATCGTTAGTATTGTGATCACTATTGGGTGGTACATACTGATTCTCTATAATATTCCCTTTTAAAACACTCTGGTACCAGGTTGCCGCTACCGCATATCTTCCGTAAATCAAATGCATATGAAAGCCGTCGCGGCATAACGATTGTCCACCTTTTGCATAGTTGAAGTTTTCTAAGCCCCTAAGTGTTTGAATCACATCTCCGCATGGTATCAGCTCTAAGTTCAGAGTTTGTGCTGCCTTTTTATAGGCAGATGTCAATGCTTTATACATTGTCATCTGATCGCTGTCATAGCGTATAAAACCGTCGAGTGTGCTGTCTATTTCATATGCCCAGGTCTGATGTATTAGCTGCTTTGCCCCTGCCGAGTACTTTTTTATACAGTCAGACAGCTGCTCTATATAAGGAAAATAAGTTTCCTCAAAACCACTATCCTGACTGGCTTGTTGCATCGTAACGAAGTCCCAGTCATCTTCTAGCAAAGCTTCTTTTATTGAAACCATCCTGTCTGTGATCGTACCATTTATTTCATATTGGTAATTTTGGATATCGTTTTTTACGTTTTCCCAATGGGTGTAAAGAGAACAGCCACCAATATAAAGATTTACTACCTTTATGTCAATGTTTCCGCACCTAGCCATATCATACAGATATGCAGTTGCATCTTGTGAAAAGCTATTACCAATTGAAAGTAATTTAATCATATTTTTGTTCCCTCTCTCAAATCACTTTAGGGTCTCACTGCGTTCTTAAAATCACATTTTGCATGTACCGACTATATTTTATATTATATACCTATTTTGTAGTTTCATATAACCAAAAATTCAGCAACATCTAATCCATTTCGAACCATAATTTTTAATAATAAATTATTTTTTCTATATTGTAAGGTTATACAGGATGTAGTCGTGTTAGTATAAAAAAAGCACCTAAGAATTATAAAGTTCTCAGACGCTTTTTTTCATGTTGTTAAAATTTATGATTATTTAGAAAAAACCTTTTTTATTGCTTCAAGATAACCGTAGCCATATAGGTCATCGGGTTGGAGATAACTAGTTTCAGTCCACTCATTCCAGCTGTTTACTGTTATTAAGGGAGCCTGTCCTGTATGGGAATCTGTATATTCCTTGGCTTTTTCAAAGGCTTTCTGAACATTTTCAGGGGTATTATTAAGGACAATGTCAGGGGTTAATTCCTTAAATCTGGGATTATTGTCCCAACCAACAGATATGTGTGGGAAGTAAGGGATATCATAGGTTTTTTCAATGAGAGACCACTCCTTGGTTACATCCACCATAATATCGTTATAGTCCCTTTTGACATTAGTAAAGTGTACGAATTGGTAATGGGTAATACTGTCAAATCCCAATAGTTTTACAATTTCATTTGAGGTAGCTGTGGCACCATCATCCACCCCACTTAAATTGAAATTGTTTACTCCTGTAATGACCACCTGAAGATGGAGACCGGGAAGACCTGCCTTGACAACCTGTGCTCTGAACCACTCGAAAGCAGCTTTGGTTGCATCGGCACCCCCTAACCCTTTCATTAAGTTTGTAAGGTCGTAAATCATAAATACGGGTTTGCCGTCTATTGTGTAATAAGATGGATGTTTAAAGTATTTCTCAATTAGTCTGTTTGCAATTATTTCAAATTCAGTACGATCAACACTGCCATCCCAAATCAGGCTATCCTGTAAGTGAGAAAGCCGTATATCCCAGGTAGAGTTCACATTGTGGTTTGCCCACATTAAATAAAATTTCACCTTGTCATTGTTTTTAGCTTTTAAATAGCCATCATTCAAGCAGTTCTCAAGAAAAGGGCGGCGGTCATACCAATACCAGTCATAAATAAATACATTTACGCCATGGTCAGCAGCAGCTTCAATTTGAGATTCCATTATATAAGGGTCCGCTTCGTTCACGTATCCCCAAAGTGGCTTCCTGGGCCAATTATGTTCAGGAAATTTTTTTACGGCATTTTTAACAGACTGCCATTCGCCCATTCCCTCAGGCCAAAACATTCTGGTTCTAACTTCATCACCTGTGTAAGCAGGCCATACATAGGCTGCTACATCATATTTACTGGTCATATGCATCTACCTCCAAAAAAAATAATAACGGGTTATCGGATAGTTCTAATCCTATTATAAAAAAACTATTGGACAAATGCATTGACAAATGAGTCATGATTTTGCACAATTAAGACATGATGAAACAATATGAACTTATTAACCAGATGAAAACTGAAAATTTTCCATTTAGTATAGATATCCAGGACCATGCTTGTGAGGTTCAGGTGCATACCCATGATTTTACCGAATTGGTCATTGTTCTTTTGGGAAATGCAAGTCATGTCGTTGATCTTAATGAATATACTTTAAAGGCAGGTGATGTTTTTGTAGTGAATACAAATTCAGCACATGGCTACAAAAGTACCCAAAATCTGAAATTATGCAATATTATGTTTGACTTAGGCAAGCTTGTGGACAGAGATAATGAATTGAAGCAACTCCCGGGCTTCCAATCTTTATTTATTTTAGAACCTTTTCTTAGAAAAGAGCATAAATTTGAAAGTAAATTGGAGTTAAACTCTGTGAGCTTGAATTTTGTAGGAGAGCTGGTCGAGCTACTCTCAGGAGAGTACACACAACAGGAAAACGGATTTAAACCGGTGATTAATACCTATTTTTTGACGCTTATTGCATATTTGTCACGACAAATATCCTCTGAAAAAAACAAAGCCGCAGGAAAGCTATTTCATCTGGCCGATGCCTTTGCATTTATCGAAAAAAATTTTTTAAGCGCTATAAACATTAAAAGTATTGCAGCTAGTACATATTTTTCCACTAGGCAGTTTGGCAGAATCTTTAAGGGTACTTACAATATTAGTCCTAAGGAATATATTATTAAATTAAGGTTGGAGTATGCCTTAAAACTTATGTACAATACCAATATCAAATTGAGTCAGATTGCTATGGAAAGTGGATTTTCCGATATTAGCTTTTTTTCAAGGCAATTTAGAGCGAAGTTTGGTGTTTCTCCAAAGGAATATAGGGAAACCAAGTATTTTATAAAGCCTCCTTCAAATATTATTTGAAGGAGGCTTTATAATCTGCTGTAAATGGGTTCTGTGTTTGAGGTGGTTTGATATACTGTAATTATGTTCTAATACTTACGGTTGAACGATACTTAATTGTAGCACACAAGTCTCACCGGGCCTAACAGACCAGATGGGGGCAGCGCCATAAAACATGAAAAATTATCTCTAAGGTTATAAGCAAGTGTATTGGCTACCTCCACCTCAAGAATATTGTCACCACTTCTTACCACATTAGTTATATCCAATAAATATGGCTGGCATATCCGGGTACCTGCCATGTTTCCGTTTACCCTGACTCGCGCGGTTTCACCCACGGAACCCAGATCAAGCATATAATTGCCGCTGCCTTCTATAGTAAACCGAGTAGTGTACCGTATGATACCTGAGAATTCCGGTAGTTCATTCGCTCCCGTGATATTAATCAAAGAGCTGTTAGCCTTATACAACTTAAAGTCAGGATAGGTAGGCATTGTCGTTATGCTAATATCATATGGCTCATCTAGCACTATTTCTTCAAGCATCTTTTTCTCTTCAGTGGGTGGTACTTCATCAAGACTGTCAGAAAACACAATTACGCAAGATTGATATGGCGTTAGAGAAAGCTCGATACTATTGCCTTTTGTTTCTTTAGTAAGGGTGATATCCTGAAGGAGATCAATATAATTATATTTTCCGGTAAATGGGAATATAACGGTTTCATTAATCTCTGTCAAGCTTTCGTTAAAGAACATGTAAAAGTGAGTACCTGCGCGTTCATAATGGTAGAATCGAAGCAACCGATTTCTATTTTTAAGTCTAATATCAAAATAACCACATTGAATGAGGTAGGCTGCAAGCTCTTCTACAGGCAGCACCTTTAGCTTACAATTCCCAGTATATTGTAATATACTAAGGTTTTCGCTACTCTTTTCTGGTAATCCATCTGAGTAAATAACACAAAGCCCCTTGTCAGAAAACTCTGAAAGTATCTTGATGAGATGGAAGGGAAGTATTTGTGAATAGGGTATGATTAGGCAGTCGAAACGCTCCATATTTATTACCAGCTTGCCATCTTCCACCCTTGCATCGCCCAGCAACGTATCCATAGGTACAATATCAAAATCAATTTGCTCATCATAAAGTACTTTTGCCGGTACCTCAGTTAACATATATTTGCCACCGGACCATTCAGCCTCAGCATGATAAAGAATTGCCGCAGTTGCCATATGACGCCCATCGGTAAACAAATGGCTCATCTTGTTTGTATAATCCATTAGAACCTTAAAGTCACGATACTGTGGATTTTCACCACGGGCGTAAAAATATGGTGGGCAATCAGGGTCAGGGTATTTGGGTGAGAAAGCATGAGGAACAAAATGATTGATACCGCGCACCAACATATGGTCAGTGAGCCACTTCATCATGGACATACCTTCAGCCCAACCATATGCTCCAAACATTTCACACATAGCACGCCCCTTCATCTGCGGCTGGATATGAGAAAGAGATGCAGCCAATTTTGCAAGTATGTAATCAAAAAATGCCGGGTCTGCTTTTCCGCCAGCGATGGGTGCAGCGTGAATAAGCTCGTTAAAACCTGGTACGATTTGATGGAGTACTACGTCAATACCTGCCATGTCCTGACCGCTGAGACTTCGGAAGTAATGCCCCGCACTGCAGCCTAACCGTGCATGTGCATTCATGTCTTCAATTATATGCCCGATGTACTCTACACCATGAGCACGGCACCAATCGCCAAGCTTCATGCTGAAGCACTCCTTGTATAGGTTTGTAACTATATCCATATATGCAGTACGAATTAATGAGGTTTTCAGCCCCATATTGAACCATAGAGCAGGGAGTAGTAGCTTAGCATCTTCTCCTGTATGTTCGGAAAGCAAGGCCACCAGATCATCTCGCCATGGCAGATGCATGCCTCGAGTACCAAGAGTACTACTTTCATAAAACCCAGTCACACCACCGAACTCACTTGTCATCGTATTGCCGAAACATGGTTCGTCGGAGAAGAATCCTGCAAAAGTATTGCCGAAATATTTCTTGTAACGCTGATAATGCGGTTCATATACAGCTTCAATCAATACATCCACCGAGGCAGGGTCTATCATATGAATGTAGTCCTCCTGACGTCCTGCACCATGACGAGTCTTAAATAGCAAAAATATACGATAATAGCCTTCCGGTATATCCCAGTAAACAAAATCTCCTTTTACATTGCCTGTCAGATCTATGCACTCCAATAATAACTCTTCACCCTTTCCGACGTCACGCCTGCATGCGATGATACATACCAGGCTTTCCTCATTTTGGCTTCCGTTACAGAAGTCATTCCTAACAATAAATTTTGCTTCCTTTAACGGGCCTACAACATCAACATGTTCTTCACGAATGTGCCATTTGCGCAAATGTGGGTATTTTTCCTTGATCAAACCATTGGCATAACCGGTTGGGAAGTGTTTGTCATCTAGTAGCCATACCTTCATGCCCCTCTTCTCCGCCTCGCTCATGATGAGGTCAAAATCCTCCCACCATCCCTCCTTACAGAAATCCTCATGAGGACGAGACTCTATACATACCGCCCGAATGCCGGATCGATATATTTTATCCATCTCTTCCAAAAGCACTGCATCATCCTCTCCATGTTGCCAGAAGAAAGGAAGTATATAATTGTCATACTGGTTTTTCAGTACATCCATCAATTTTTTTTCCAAATTAATCACTCCTTCTGTTAAAAGTAACTCTTCACTTTTGGCATCCCTGACTAAAATTACCCCTTCTTTTTAGTATCCGCTATAAAATCTTTATACCAATAAGCACTTTTTTTCCACATTTGTTCTTGAGACTCAAAGTTGGTGTGAATAATTCCAAATCTATAATTGCTGCCAGCCGTCCATTCGAAATTATCCATTAGGGACCACAGGTAATAACCCCGTATATCAAAACCCTCATCAATTGCTTTTTCCAGCCATTCTAAAAAGCCCTTTATATATTTTATCCGATCATCGTCCTCAATCATATTGGTGCTTGGATTTAACTGTTCAACTCCCTTAAAATATGTACCATTTTCAGTTATATAAATTGGCATTTTAATATTATAAAGATCATGTAGAAGATGAACTGCATCATAGACTGCTTTTGGGTAATATTCTGTATGATTGTTAAGAAAGTTACCACCCTGTGAAAAATCTTGGGCTGCCTTTTTATCTGCTGATACCATTACCCTGTTATACACATTCAATCCAAAATAATCAGTTGGTTGTGACATAAGCTTTAAGTCGCCTTCATGAATATCCATTAATGTACCTTCTTCACTAAGCTTGTCAATAATATAATCACTGTAGCGCCCTGCTAAAACCGGATCGGTATAAAATTTCCAGTTACGTTCATCTTCATCTATTACCATTTGTTTATCCTCTAAAGATGACGTAAGTGCATGTCTTTTCCATATATCAATTACTATACCAATCTTGCTTTCCTTAAAGCCAAAACTTCTAAAAGCT
>DATCID010000159.1:0-6257 GCA_036507975.1 Ruminiclostridium sp. | reverse complement strand
ACCCAAATGGGGTATCTGTACAGTTACGGGTTTTTCCGAAGTGATTTTCAAAAGCATCTGCTTGCTATAATATACAGTTGAGTAAATCCGCAATTTTTATATTTTATAAATTGAGAACCTGTAAACTTTAAGCCTTTACCAAAACGGTACAGGCTATTTTTATGCCCATTTTTAGGAAGGAAGTGATGTATTTGAATATAAACGAAAATTTAATACTGGATTGCTTGAACGAACTAAATAAAAATGTCCAAGCAAAGCAAAAATACAAGGACTACTACGAAGGAAACCACTCTATCCTTAAAAATTATCAAATGCAAGATAGTCGCAGCAACATGAAGCTAGTATTCAACTATCCTCGCAAGTTCGTAGATAACGAAACAGGATATATTCTCGGGAAGCCAATCAACTTTATTTCAAAGTCAGATGATACTGCTATCATTGATGCAATTGATAAAAATACTAGCCACTGGGATAAGGAACACAATATAAATCTCCGCAAGCAATCTGAAATTTTTGGTGAAGCCTATGAACTTAACTATGTAAATACTGATGGAGAGTTCGCATCAACAATATTGACCCCCTTGGAAGCATATGTGTTAGAGGACGGAACTGCCGAAAGAAATGTTCTGTTGGCACTACATACCTTTAAAAAGAAGTTTGATGTTAAAAGATACCTTGATGTATATACCGATTCTGAAATTCTACATTATGAATTAGGAAACAATAGCAATAAAACATCCTTAAATCTTATCGGTAGTCATGAGCATATATTCGGTAGAGTTCCAGTGACCATATGTTTAGCCAATAGCGAGAAGAAGAGTGGTTTTCAGGATGTGCTTAGTTTATTTGACGCATATAATGTCCTTAATTGTGACTTGGTTAATGAAATTGCTGACCATCGCAATGCTTACCTTGTAATTGAAAATGCAAAGATTGAGGAAGAGGATTTGCTAAAAATGAAATCAATGGGCATTATTCAAGTGCCATCTGGTGGAAAAGTTTCTTGGCTCACAAAGGACATTAATGATTCCTTCGTAAAAAATGAACTGGAGAACATTGAGAGTAAAATTTATGACCTTATGGATGAAGTCAACTTCAATCAGAATTGGGCAGCTAATACTTCATCGGTCGCTTTAAGAAATAAGCTCCTAAATCTTGAGAACAGGGTGGCAATTAGGGAAGCAATAATGGAGAAGGTAATTAAGCAGAGACTCAGAAATCTGTTCATATATTTGCAGAAGAAAGAAGGCAAAGCATATGACTATAGAGATATTGCTGTAAAGTTTACAAGAAATCTTCCCACTGACCTTGTTGGACTTGCAGATGTTATTGTTAAACTCAAGGATATCTGTTCACAGGAAACACTTCTTACACTACTACCATTCGTAGAGAATCCGAAAGTTGAACTTCAAAAGTATTGGTCTGAACAAAAATCACATGAAATCCAAGAACAAAATACAGTTACTGGTAACCAAGCTGTGACAATTCAATAATACAAATAATGTAAAAAGCACTTATAATATTCAATATTAAAATATGAAATAAAACTTGTAACGAGCACTAAGAGAGGCTATTCAGTGTTTCTTGAGTTTTTATTTTAATTTAATATTGAATTTTTTTATGTTATAGGAGGAACATATGAAAAATATAAATAGAATTAAAAAACTAATAAAAAACGATTGTGCAGGATATTTTCTTGAACAAAGCCCTATCCATAATTATTGCAGTAGCAAGGATGGATCTTGCGTGTTCTTTGGAGATAATGAAGAACTTCCAGCTTGCAGATATTTTGAAGAAGGCGTATTACCAGTGGATGAAGATTTGGAACGTGAGTATAGGCTAGAACGCAAGATGGGAATATCACAGAATAGGCAAGCAAAGCCAAAGTTAAAATGTAAGAGATGTGAAACCTCGTTTGATGCTAACTCAAACAGACAGAAATGCTGTGAAAAATGCAGAAAGATTATTAAAAGGGAAAAGGATAGAAACAGACAGCAAAAAGTTAGAGTAAAACTGGTATAATGTCACGCATTAGAGATGTCTGAAAGTGGCTTGCATCAATGGTTTCAAAATGCAAAAACAAGATTAAGGTATGTTTATATTCAGACCCCATTTTTTGAGTTTCTAACGGCTAACATATGCAAGAAAATTATGTTGGACAGAGCAAAGCAAAAAAAAGATAAGCAAAAAGGTATACTGTCACGCATTAGAGGTGCCTCAAAGCCACATATATCAAGGGTTTCAAAATGTAAAAACAGGGTTTAGGTATAAGTATACTCAGACCTCGCTTTTTGAGTTTCTAAAGCGTGACAACTATATATTTTAAGGCAACAAATCGTCCTGAGCATGACGTTAAACTGCTCTGTTTTATATCAATTAATATATTGCGTGTCTGGGCTAGATGGTCGGATGTGCTAATAGAGAGGAGTCAATACTATGACATTTGAAGAAGTAAAAAAGTACGTTGAAGAAAACAAAACCAGCGAGGATTTGAAAACATATCTTCAGGGCTTAGTAAGCGTTGATGGTGTGCAGAAATTTCTAAGTGAAAATGAGGAAGGAAAGAGATTCTTAGATTCTGAGCGTGATAAGCATCTGAGTAAAGGGCTTGATACTTGGAAATCTAACAATCTGCAAAAGGAAATTGACAAAAGAGTGCTTGAGCTTTACCCAGAGGAGACTCCTGAGAAGAAGCAACTTAGAGAACTTAATGTCAAAATTGAAAAGATGGAATCAGAAAAACAGAGGGAGGTATTAAAGAATAAAGCTCTCACTATTGCTGCGGAAAAGAAGCTGCCAATTAATAAGATAGTTGACTTGCTAATTGCAAATGATGAAGAGACAACAGTTTCTAATATCGGTAAGTTTGAAGAAATATTTGGAGCTTCCGTTCAGACTGCTGTTGAAGAAAGACTTAAAGGTAATGGGTATACTCCTCCCAATAATGGTGGACAAAATACTCAGCCTAAAGATTTGAATGATGCACTAAGAAATTACTACAATAAAAACTAATTAAAAAAAAGGAGATTGATAATTATGGTTACATTAGAACAAGCAAAATTAGACTCACAAGATGCAATACAAAAAGGTGTTATTGATGAGTTCAGAAAGAGTTCTTATATTTTAGATAATATATCATTTGATAATGCGGTAAGTCCAGGTACTAACGGAGCAACTCTTACATATGGGTACACAAGACTTATCACACAGCCAACAGCGGCATTTAGAGCAATTAATGCTGAGTATACCCCACAGGAAGTAACAAAGCAAAGATACACAACTGAACTCAAACCTTTTGGTGGTTCATTTCAGATTGATAGAATCATAGCAAACACAGGAGGTCTTGTAGATGAGGTTAATCTACAAGTTGAACAAAAAGTGAAAGGAGCTAGGGCTCTGTTTCACGATACTCTCATTAATGGGGACTCTGCAATCTATGCTGATTCATTTGATGGATTGAATAAAGCAATCACAGGCTCAAGTACTGAATATAATGGAACTTCTTCAATAGACCTTTCTACATCAATGGCATTGGATAGCAATTACAAAGAGTTCCTTGATTTGATTGATGAGTTCCTTTCCAACCTTGATGGAAAGCCTTCATTCCTTGGAGGAAACTCAAAGATGATAACTAAAATTAAAGCTGTTGCAAGAAGAGCAGGATATTTGACTCAGAGTGAGGATGCTTTCGGTAGAAAAGTGGATGCCTATGACGGAATTGTGCTCATTGACTTTGGAGCAAAAGTAGGAAGCAATAATCCTGTAGTTTCTATCGTGGACACTAGAAAACCTAATGGTACTGATACAGTGACTGGATTGACTGACCTATATGCTGCAAGACTTTCACTGGATGGTTTCCATGCAGTATCCCTTGCCAATCAGGACTTAGTTAAGATATGGTTACCTGATTTCTCGACTTCTGGTGCGGTAAAAACAGGGGAAGTAGAGTTGGTAGCTGCGGTAGCGCTTAAAGCAACAAAGAGTGCAGGAGTATTCAGAAATATAAAAGTAGTTTAGGAGGAAATACACATGGCGAAGATATACTGCAATAATAAAGAATTTAATGGTATATCCGCTTCTGTAAACTTTGTAGATGGGGTGGGAGATAGTAATATCCCTCACCTTATTTCTTGGTTTCAGGAAAACGGATACACAATTATAGAAGAGAAGAGAGAAACATCGGTCTATGATTCCAAGTCATATAAGGAATTGACTGAACTAGCAAAGGAACGTGGTTTTAACGGAATCGGACTAAAGAAAGAACCACTTATAAAAGCATTTCTTGATTTAGATGCTAAAAATGAAGATGATAAAAACATAGAAACGGAGGAATAAACCATGTTGGAATTAATGAAGCTGCTACTTGGAATTGATAATTTTGATACAAAACTTGATGGACTTTTGAACCATTTTATAAATAAGTCATATGTCATAATTAGTAGCTACTGTAATGTTGATACCCTATTTGTACAGCATGACGATGTGGTAGCCCAGTATGCAGCATATTTATATAAAAACAGAGATTCAGAAGGTTTGCTGAAGAAAACAGAAGGTGAGAAAAGTGTTATTTACGAGGGTGCAATACCTTATTCAATAAGACTTCAACTTCCACTTCCAAGAATAAAGGTGGTGGGATAATGTTTTATGATACTAAAATTGAGGTATATGAAAATCTTGAGAGTTATTTATCTAAAACTATCTATGCTGATGTACAGCCTTACACGGGTACTGTTAGATTTAATTATGGATTATCACTTGAAATATCAAATAGAGTATTTTGTGATGTAGATAATAGTATTAATGAAAACTCATATTTAAAAATAGCTGACCAATTCTATAAGGTACTTGGTATTAAGGAATGGAGCGACTACATGGAGGTATACCTTTATAGGTGCATGAGGGTGGTGGCTTAATGAAGAGAACAATTGATGATATGATAAACTTTTTTCTTTTTGAAAAAGGTAAGGATATTCTCGTTAATGATATTAGCATGAAGGCTGTAATACTTGATGCTGATGAGAAAATTAATGAAGATGCCGACAAAATTATCCACTGCAAAATAGAGATTAAGACAGGAGACAAAGTTGAATATATTGGACAGAAATATTTAATAACTAGCCAAATTGATAAGAACTCAAACTCATATTCTGCTAAAATTAAACAGTGCAATCATAAAGTTGCTTTTAATTTTAACGGAGATATAAAATGGTTTGATGCAATTATTGAATCAAAAGTTATGAATATTACTACAAATCAATATATGAGCCAAGCTTCAGGTCAGATAAAAGTGACCTTGCAGAACAATGCTAATTCAAGGGATATTGCCATTGGCAAGCGTTTTATCAATACAGCAAGAGCGTTTAAGGTTGCAGGCATTGATAAGTCAAGAAATGGTCTAATTACTTTGAATTGTGATTTATCGCAGACGGGCTGTAATGATGATTTGGAAAACGACATAGCTGACCGCTGGCTGTATGAAATAACTCATACATATATTCTAAATATAAACAATGGTTCTTCTATGAAATTATCATTAAATGACGCAGAACAAATTAATGTTACTATTACTGATAATGGAACAGTAATGAATCCGCTACCAGCCTTAACATATTTATCTTCTAATTTAAATATTGTTGCAGTTGACAATACAGGAAAGCTAATGAGCATTATCGCTGGGACTGCCAAGGTAACTTGTAAAATGACATACAATACTCAAGTGTTAGATACAATAGATATTACTGTGGGAGAAGTTCTAACACATGTCTATACTCTTGATATTACAGGAAGTGCAACCATAATACAAAGTAGGTTGCAAAGCTATGTCACACATTTTTACGATAGTGGTTCAGAAATCTTTGATAAAACAGCGGTTTGGACAATTAGGAATCAAGATGGAACAACAAGTACAGCATATGCCACTATTACAGCAAGTACAGGAAATGGTGCTACATTAACGGCTGGAAGTGCATATAACAAATATGTGGTTTTAAGAGCTGCTTTATCAGATGACATTACTGTATTTAAAGAATTTACAATTAAAATAGTAAGTTTAATATAGGAACTATAGATTACGGCTTGCCTTCGGGTGAGCCTTTTTATTTTATTATGAGGAGATATTCAATGATAGAAAATATAAATCACCCAAGAATTAAATCGGTAACACATACCTTCACTGGAAAAGAAGAGTGGGAACAAGTGATTCAAAAAATTATAATAAGTTACCTCAAAGATGCTAAAAGACTTGATTAGATGGGCAA
>DATCID010000158.1:0-28400 GCA_036507975.1 Ruminiclostridium sp. | reverse complement strand
AAGAAGACCTAAAATCTATGTAAACATATATGGCTAAGATTTATGTGAATGGCGGAGTGAAGAGCCGGATGCCTTAATTGGGCACGTCCGGATCTGTGAGGGGTAAGTACCGCGAGGTGCACCTACTCGACAATAGTTGTGGTAGCTCGGCTTCGCCGAGCTGAAAAACAGTAGCTACCTTTGGTAGCTACTGTTTTTCAATAATTTAGAAAAGCAAAGTGCTTTGTGCTTTTAATAAGTTCTAGTCGGCAGAGCCGACTTACCTTCACTATTAACTATTCATCATTCACTTTTCACTGATTTTAAAGTGGTAACTGAATAATAAATTCGGTGCCTTTGCCGGGCTCACTAATAATGCGAATATCACCACAGTACAGATTAACAATGTGCTTTACAATTGACAGCCCCAATCCTGTACCACCCATATTTCTTGAACGGCCTTTATCTACTCTGTAAAACCTTTCAAAAATCCTGGACTGATGTTTTTCAGGAATACCTATGCCGCTATCTTTAATGGATATTATTGTTTTTCCATTTGACTTGATGGCTTTTACAAAAACCGTTCCATTTTCAACATTGTACTTAATAGCATTATCAATTAAATTTATTAACATCTGCTTAATTCTGTTTTTATTTGCTAGAATTATTATATGAGGTTCTGCAGAGATCTCAAGCTTTATACATTTTTTACTTGCAGATGCTTCTAATATTAGAACAACTTCATTAATAATCATAGTAAGGTCGTTTTGTGCTACATGATCATCCTTCCTCATTCCTTCGATTTCGGACAATTGAAGAATATCATTAATTAGAATATAAAGACGTTCTGCCTCAATATCAATTATATCCAAAAATTTTATAGCCACGGCAGTATCATCAATTGCACCATTCTTTAAGGTTTCAACAAATCCTCGAATTGAAGTCAGAGGGGTTTTTAACTCATGAGTAACATTAGAAACGAATTCAGTTCGTATCTGCTCTAGCTTTTTTACAGAGGTTACATCGTGAAGTGTAATAACACCACCAGAATTACATTTTTTTATATCAGAATTTTGTATCGGGTTGGTATAAATCTTATAAATATTATCACTGTTCATTGTAGGTGAAAACATGAGTATCTCATCTGTTAATGCTGCATTGTTTTCAATGGTGTCTCTTAACAATGAATTGACTTTTGCATTTCTAGTTATGTCTATTAAGTTTTTACCAATAATACCAGGCCCATGCTTAATACCAAATATATTACAAGCGATTGTGTTTATGATAAGTATCTTAAAGTTGGAGTCAATTGCTATGATTCCATCTCTCATACTGTTAATTACAGTGTCTACCCTTACATTTTTGTCTAGTATTCCGCTAAGAGTTTCATCTAGCTTATCAGCCATTTCATTAAATGTATTTGCTAATTGCCCAATTTCATCTTTAGAGCGTATATTCACTCTTCTTTTATAATTACCACTTGAAATTTCTTTAGATGTACTTATGAGTTGATTTATAGGAGCTGTGATAACATTTGAGAGCTTAAATGAAATCAGAATAGTAAGTAATAAGCCTACTAATATTCCTAAAATAGTATAAAATAAAAAAGCTTTGTTAATTGAGTTTAGTTGGTAAAGAGGAACAGAAACCCTAACAATGATATTTTGATCTTTTATAGGATATGCAACATAGAGGTAGGTCAGTTTCATTGTAGAGCTGAAACGCTGATCAGTTCCAATTGTACCTTGAATTGCCTCTTTAACTTCTTTTCTGTCTAGATGATTTTGCATTCCACTGATATCTGAATCAGATTCACCCAGTACAGTACCTTTATAGTCTATAATTGTTATTCTTGTGACAAATGAGAAGCTTTCAATACCGAAAGGCTTCTCATTTAAGAGCTTTGCATAATCCTTAGCTATTTTATCATAATCAATGGTCTGATTGACAGAAGCCAGCTCATCGATTTGGTGTGTCAATAAAACAGCTGTATTTTTAATGTTATTTTGAACTTCATTCTTATAAAAATAACGTGCCAGTTCATAAGTAAATATTCCTGTTATAGTGATTGCTAGAATTACAAGTAACATAGTATATTTTACAATTTTAATCTTCATGAAACTGCACCTCCCAAGGAAGAGCATTTATATTTTTATTTTATAATAGTAGTAGGATTTGTAGAAGTCGGAATTTTATCAGTAAAACGATATCCTATACCTCGTATGGTATCAATTAAGGTTGGGATTTCATCATTGTCCTCAATCTTCTGACGTAGATAACGGATATGAACATCTACGGTTCTTGTCTCACCATAATAATCAAACCCCCATATTTTATCAAGGAGATGTTCTCTAGATAAAACCTTACCTTTATTTTGAATTAGCATTTTAAGAAGCTCAAACTCTTTGAGAGGCATTTCAATAAGATTGTCTCCTTTGTATACTTCTCTTCTCGTGCAGTCAATAGTTATATCTGCATGAGAAATAACATCCATCTTTGGCTCCGATACTGTATTAATCCTTCTAAACAAAGCTTTAATTCTAGCCAACAATTCTCGTACGCTAAATGGTTTAGTTATATAATCGTCAGCGCCCAATTCCAACCCAAGCACCTTATCAAACTCCTCACTTTTTGCAGTAAGCATGATTATTGGAATATTTTTGGTTGAAAGATTTTGCTTTAATTGTCTACAAACTTCTAAACCATCAATGCCGGGAAGCATGATATCCAAAATAAATAAATCTGGAATATTTTCAATGCTATATGATACCAGGTCTTCACCGTTATCAAAAACAGTAACCTTAAAGCCATTCGCCTCAAGGTTATATTTAATTAATTGCTGTATATGCATTTCATCTTCAACCACAAAAATAGTGTGCTTAGCCATTATTTCACCTCTTAATCAGTCTTTCGAGCCATATGATCGTGAGAACCTGTTACATTAAACACAACCCATTCAGCAATATTTGTTGCATGATCACCTATACGTTCCAAATACTTAACTACAAACATAAAATCAGTAGCCTGTTCAACAGTTTCAGGGTTGTTTTTCATTATATTTATAAGCTCTAATACAATCTTTGAGAAAAGATCGTCAACCTCATCGTCACCATCACAAACCTCTCTTGCAAGAGTAATATCCTGGTTGATATAGGAATCAATAGCCTTGGTAACCATTTTTTTCGCAAGATCCGCCATTATAGGTATATCTATCAATGGCTTAATATATTTCATTTCAGCCATTCTAATTGTTAATTCTGCAATATCGGCGGCCTGATCAGCTATACGCTCCATGTCAGTAATGATTTTTAGCGCAGTACTTATAGCTCTTAAATCCTTTGCTAAGGGTTGCTGCCTTGCAATAAGATTAATACATACTTTTTCTATTCTGCTTTCAAGTTCATCAATATTATCGTCGTTTTCATATACTTGCCTTGCTAACTCAACATTCTGTTTTTTTAATGCAAGTATTGAGTTTTCGATGGATTCCTCTACTAAGCCTGCCATCTTAACCATTAGACTTTGTAACTGTTCTAGTTCTCTGTCAAATGAATGCCTAACCATTATTATTTCACCTCTTAACCAAATCTTCCTGTAATATAGTCTTCCGTTCTCTTGTCCCTTGGAGTGCTAAATAATTGATTCGTATTTCCGAATTCAACAATTTCCCCATTAAGGAAAAATGCAGTTATATCAGATATTCTAGCAGCCTGCTGCATATTGTGCGTAACAATAATTATTGTATAGCTTTTTTTCAAGTCCTCAATCAAGTCCTCAATTTTAAGTGTTGAAATAGGATCTAAAGCAGAAGTAGGCTCATCCATTAAAACTACTTCTGGCTCAACTGCCAAAACTCTAGCTATACATAAACGCTGCTGCTGTCCACCAGACAAGCCTAATGCATTTTGCTTTAGTCTATCTTTTACTTCTTCCCAGAGTGCACTATCCCTAAGACTCTTCTCTACAATATCATCTAGCTTTGATTTGGATTTTATACCATGAATTTTGGGACCATAGGCAATGTTATCATATATCGTCATAGGAAAAGGGTTTGGCTTTTGGAAAACCATGCCAATATTCTTCCTTAATTCAACTATATCATACTCCTTATAAACATTCAAACCGCTAAAAAACACTTCTCCGGTTATTGTTACATTTGGAATAAGATCGTTCATTCTATTGAGAGTCTTTAAAAAAGTAGATTTTCCACAACCAGAAGGACCAATTAACGCAGTAACTTGGTTGTTAGGAACATCAATCGATACATTTTTAAGCGCTTGCAGATCCCCATAAAAAAGATTTAAGTTTTTTGTTGATATTCTATAATCATTTGTCATATTTTAATTCCTCTATTATAAATGAATTTATTGATTAATTTAATAATATCAGTATATTTTTAATGTAAGTTTAATTCTGTGTTAAGTTAGTGTTAATAATGGTTTAATAGTTTGGTATATAAGCTAGTATTAACACAATCGTGAAATATAACTAATTTTAATCCACTTAATGTAAATGCTACTATATATTGAGCAATAAAACAACGCAATACAAATAATGATTTTCATATAAGTTAACATTTTGTTAACAAACGCTTAACAGCAGTTTGCTTTTAGCTTTTAGCTATTAGTGATATTATTACATCGAAAAGGAGGACTTTGATATGACGGATATGACAAGTGCAGCACAAAATAAAAAAGCTTCTATTATTAGAATAAAGAGAATGAAATTTTCAAATGTTATAGCTAAAAATATTCTTTTTCTGTTTGCAATTATCACGATGTTAACAACTGTAGGAATAATAATATCTTTGCTAAAAGATTCTCTAGGATTTTTTTCAGAGGTTTCAATAAAAGATTTTCTTTTTGGAAAAGTATGGACACCACTATTTAATGATCCTAGCTTTGGTGTTTTGCCGTTGATATGTGGATCGCTTTTGATAACTCTAATATCAGCGATGATTTCAATTCCAATAGGATTATTTACTGCTATTTATTTGAGCGAATATGCCAACAGAAGAGTAAGACAAGTTATTAAGCCAATATTAGAGGTGCTGGCTGGTATTCCTTCTATAGTGTTTGGATACTTTGCGTTAACAACTATAACACCTATGTTGAAAATTATCATGCCACATACTGAGATTTTTAATGCTTTGAGCGCGAGTATTGCAATTGGAGTAATGACAATACCTCTCGTTTCATCATTAAGTGAGGATGCACTAAGAGCTGTTCCTGATAGTCTAAGGCAAGGAGCCTTTGCATTAGGTTCTACAAAAATGGAGACTTCACTTAGAGTTGTAGTACCGGCTGCTATTTCAGGTATATCTGCTTCTTTCGTGCTTGCAATTTCTAGAGCTATAGGCGAAACAATGATAGTAACAATTGCGGCAGGTGCAAGACCAAATTTGACATTAAATCCACTACAGAGTGTTCAGACAATGACATCCTTTATTGTTCAGGCTAGTCAAGGTGATAATCCTCATGGTACAGTTGGGTACTATTCTTTGTTTGCAGTTGGATTATTGTTATTTTTGATTACATTGGGGCTTAATATCTTTTCGCATCACATAGTTGAAAAGTACAGGATGGAATATTAGATAGTGAATAGTTAAGAGTTAAAAGTGAAAAGTTATGGAAAGTTGGCTTGCGCCAACTGATTTTATAAAAATTCGGAGGTGCAAGTATGAATAATATAAAATATAGGAAAATGAAAAACTCTATTTTCCATGGTGTAATATTTTGTGTCACTTTAATAGGAATAATTGTATTGGCTATCTTACTTATAGATATAATTATTAGGGGAGTGCCATTTCTGACTAAAATCTTTTTTACAAGCTTCCCATCAAGGTTCCCACAAAAGGCGGGAATACTACCAGGTATTGTGGGAAGTGTATATATTATTCTACTAACTGTATTATTTGCTGTACCTATTGGATTGGGAACAGCTGTATACATTGAGGAGTACGCTAAAAATAATTGGATTACAAAGTTTATTAAGATAAATATATCAAATCTATCAGGTACGCCATCAATTGTTTATGGTTTGTTGGGTTTGGCAGTTTTTGTTAGAACATTAGGGCTTGGAAAAAGTATTCTTTCAGGTGCGTTGACAATGTCCTTAGTAGTTTTGCCTATAGTAATTGTTTCATCGCAGGAGGCAATTAAAGCTGTTCCACAGCATCTGCGACATGGATCATATGCGTTAGGTGCTACTAAATGGCAAACAATCAGAAAAATAGTAGTGCCTTCTGCACTACCCGGAATATTTACTGGCGTAATTCTATCAGTTTCAAGAGCATTAGGAGAGAGCGCACCATTACTGATGGTTGGTGCAGCCACATATGTTTCTAAGCTTCCAGATGGAGTTTTCTCAGTATTTACAGCACTACCACTACAAATATATTATTGGATGGGTCTTCCAAAGGAAGAATTTAAGGATCTTGCTGCGGCTGGAATCATTGTACTTTTGGGTATACTATTGTCAGCAAATGCAATAACAATAGTATTAAGGAATAAGTACCAAAAAGCTACCGAGTAATTTCAACATAAAAAAAGTAGTCCTTAGAAGGACTACTTTTTTTATGTCAACCCATCTTTCTCGTATAAGAGCAACTTGGTTTGTTAAACTTTCTTAATAGTTTATTAACAATAGTTAACGTAAAACAAATACTCTCTTTAAAAAAGACTAATATAATAAAGAAGACTTAGTTCAGATGAAGTTTTCTGAACATTTGCAACAGAGAAATAATATTATTGATACTTAAATGGAGGTTTTAAAATGAGCAAATTAGCAATTTCGAAAAGGATAACTGCATTATTTGTGGGTGTGGCATTAACTGCTTCGTTGGTAGCTTGTGGAAGTACTGATACAGCAAGCAGCTCAGAAAGCAGTTTAGCAAGCACTTCAGCAAGCAGAGTAGCAAGCAAGCTAAGTGGGAAGATAGTTATTGATGGTTCTAGTACAGTTTATCCAATAACTATGGCAGTCGCAGAAGAATTTAGAAGTGCACAGCCAGATGTTGAAGTTTCTGTAGCAATGGCAGGAACTGGTGGAGGAATGAAGAAGTTTGTTGTAGGAGAGATAGATATATGTGATGCATCAAGACCGATAAAGCAAGAAGAAATTGATCTAGCTAAAGCAAATGGTATTGATTTCCTTGAATTAGAAGTTGCATATGATGGAATATCAGTAGTTGTAAATAAAGATAATACTTGGGCAAAAACTATTACAATTGCGGAGCTTAACAAGATTTGGGCAAAAGGCAGTACTGTTAAAACATGGAAAGAAGTTAACGCAAGCTGGCCAGATGAACCTATTAAATTATATGGACCTGGAACAGATTCAGGTACATTTGAATATTTCACTGAGGCAGTAAACAAAGTAGCAAAAGAATCTAGAACAGATTACACACCAAGTGAAGATGACAATGTTTTAGTCCAGGGTATTGCAGGTGACAAAGATGCAATGGGTTACTTTGGATTTGCGTACTATGAAGAAAATACTGATAAACTAAATGTTCTTAAAATTGATGCAGGCAAAGGGCCAATTGAACCAACCTTTGAAACAATAATGGACAAATCATACAGCCCTCTCTCAAGACCATTATTTATCTACATTAATAAAGCAAAATTAGAGCAGCCACAGGTAAAAGAGTTTGCAAAATTCTACATTGACAACGCTGCAACTCTTTCAAAAGAAGTTGGATATGTACCTCTAGAAAGCTACGATGCAATAAAAGCAAAAATAAACTAAATTCTGTAGTGAAAATTCGTGGTACTTTATCTAAAGATAAAGTACCACGAATTTTATAAATGCAGATTTCCATAATAATTTGTATTGGGGAACAGAATATGAGCATAGCGAATTTATATAAGAAAATTACAGCAAAAAAGAACACACTTCGTGCGCAATTGCTTTTGGTTCTTATCTCAGTAACTTTGATACCAATAATTGCCATTGGAGCTTTTACATATATAACAACAATAGGAAAAATAACAGAATTATCTTTAAACACCTTAAAAACTAGCTCGTATAACACTATGAACAATATTGACGTAAAAATAAACAGCATAGATAGTATAATAAAAGGTGTTTCTTCTCAACCAAATTTTTTAGTAGGACTAGAAATGGTAAATAGTGTTAATAAACTAGATACTGTTGTGTATAGCTCAATTCAGTCATCTATGAAAAATGTTGTAGATAGCTCAAATAAGCTTATAGAGACTATGTATCTCTGCGATAAAAATGGGAAAATAATTGCAGCTGGGTCAAAAAATTATAAGGCCTTTCAAGATAAATCCTTCTATAATATTAAGTTATTTGAAAGCGTAAAAGCATTAAAAATTAATGAAATTATAGTAGGTAACCCTTTCTTGTCAGAGGAACTTAAAAAAACAGTTATCCCAGTCACAAAGTCAGTTAGAAGCCTTGCTGGATTTGCGGGTAGCATTACAGCATTAGTGGACTATAACAATTTTTTTAGTCTTGTTGAAAATGAAAAAGGTAACAGCGAAATAATGATATTTGATGATAATCTGAATATTATATATAATCAAGATAAGGAAAAGATGAATCAGAAAATAGCTGATAAAAGCTTTATAGAACAAATTAATAAAAACAGTGGTGCTGAACATATTACATATAATGGCGATAATGTAAAAAAAGTTTTGTATATGAATAAATCCAAGCTCTCCAATTGGATTATTTGCTCACAAATGGATTATTCAATTGTAATGGCACCGGTTAGAGAATATATGCTAGTGATTTTAATTGTAATCATTTTATCACTTTCTATTACATTAATAGTTTCAATTATTTATTCAAAACATTTAGCAAAACCTGTTGTTGAGCTGACAAAACAAATGGAAAAGATTGAAGAAGGATATTTGGAAATTGAGCTTAAAGGCAGTAAAAGTAATATCTATGAGATAAACAGTCTAAGAAAAACATTTTATAATATGGTATTAAACCTAAATAGCTTGATTTCAAATATAAGCTCTGCTTCAAAAGAAATCGATAGTATGACTAGTGTAATGTATGAGGCGGCATGCAACTCTATTGAGCAATCAGAGTATACTCAGAAATCAGTTCAAAATATTGATGAGAATATTAGAAAACAGGCAGATGATACTAATCTTGCAACTGAAGGTATTGAGAGCTTTGCCAAACAAATTGCTACATCTAGAGAACTTTCTCAAAATGTTTATAGCTACTTGGGACTACTTAATAGTTCTTCTGAAAATGGTAAAGAACAAATTGATAATTTGGAGAAAAAATCATTATACAATCTAGAAAACACTAACCTAATGAAGACCGTAGTAGCTGAATTGCAAAAAGAGATGAAACAAATAAATACAATTACAGCAACTATCCAAAGTGTAGCAAAGCAGACGCATTTGTTGGCGCTCAATGCCACAATAGAAGCAGCTAGAGCAGGAGAAGCTGGAAGAGGGTTTTCAGTGGTTGCGCAGGAAATAAAGCGTTTGTCAGATCAAATAAATACTCAGGCAAGTACCATCACAAATATGATTGATAACATTGCAAAAAACACAACAAGACTCACTGATTCATTTAAAGAGGTGAATGAAGCTGCAGATTCACAAAACAAGTCTGTATACCAAACAAAAATTAGCTTTTCAGAGATAACAGATTATATTGAGAATATAAATGGTCAATTGTATAATATTACAGATTATTTGCAAGAAATGGATATGCAAAAGGATAATTTAGTTCAGCTGATACACGAAATAAATGTTTCGGCAGTAGAAATCGCTGAGAACTCAAGCAATGTTCAACAATACACACAAGAACAGCTTATCTCTGTAAAGAAAGTTCATGATAATTCAAATGAATTTAATAGGTTGACCAAAAATCTGAATACATCTGTAGAGTTATTCAAAATATAAAAAAGCTACTGGAGATTCTCCAGTAGCCCAATTTTAATAAATTTTATCTTACTTCAAGTAATTTCTCTAAATCAAGAATGAGTACAATCTTACCATCTCTTTCAACAACACCGCTAAAATATTTGCCTGAAAGACCAGAAATAAGATCTGGGGCAGGTTTAATGTCTGAGTCTTCAGCGCTGAAGATTTCACAAACTTCATCAACTAATAGGCCAACCATTGATGTATGGTTCATAATAATGATACGAGTGTTGTCATCAAACTCAATATTCTGATAACCAAATTTTTTCCTAATATTGAAAACAGTGTGAACTTTGCCTCTTAGGTTAATCAACCCTTCAATATAAACTGGAGTATCAGGCACCTTATAAATATCGCTAACCTTTTCTATAATATTTACATTGTTGATAGTAATAGCAAATACCTCATTATTTACTTTAAAAAGAACCAATTGTGTCGACATCAGCAATACCCCCAAGTCAAGAATTCAAAAAAACTAATTTTACCTCTTTTTAAGATATAACAGCGGCGTTACAAATCTCCCGCTTCAAAAAGCAGTACATAAGTGCAACAAAGGCTTCTTTAGTATATCAGTATTAGAAAAAAATGGCAATTATTTTATGACATTTTACGATCTATTATGATCTAGCTTCTGTAGCTTCCATTTATTTTAATATAATCGTATGAAAAATCACAAGTCCATATTCTATCTGAAAAAGTACCTTTTTTAAGATTAATTTTTATTGTAATCTCTTTTTGTTTGAGTATTTCTTTCGCAGCAACTTCATCAAAATTAACTGCTGTACCATTCCTGCACACAAGAAGATTTCCTATATAAATATCTGTCAAGTTTGGGTCAAAAGATGCGCCAGAGTAACCAGTCGCAGTGATAATCCTACCCCAGTTTGCATCCTCTCCAAAAATCGCTGTTTTAACTAGCGGAGATTTAGCAACAGCATTTACTACCTTATATGCATCAGCTTCGTCCCCAGCTCCTACAACAACAACTTCGATAAGTTTTGTAGCTCCTTCCCCATCCTTTGCCATCAGCCTTGCTAAATAAGTGCAAACAAACATAAGTGCATCTATAAATACTGAATACTCATAATCATCCTTTACAATAGCATCATTATCAGCAAAACCATTGGCTAGAACAAAAACAGAATCGCAGACACTGGTATCTCCATCAACAGATACTCTATTAAATGTTTTTTTAACACATTGTTTTAATGCTTTATCAAGAAGACTTCTAGAAATATTGGCATCTGTTGTGATAATTCCAATCATTGTAGCCATATTTGGATGAATCATTCCAGAGCCTTTTGCCATGCCGCCAATACGTACTTTCTCACCTTGTATTTCTATTTCAACTGCAATTTCCTTTGGCATTAAATCTGTTGTCATTATAGCTTCTTCGGCATCAGAACCACCTTCGGCAGCAAGTGCATTGACAGCAGACCTAATTCCAGATCTTACAAACGGCATATTCAGTTTTAAACCAATAACACCAGTTGAATTCACGAGAATATCTTCAGGTTCACAATGTAAAAGCTCTGCGGTTAATTTAGTTATATCTTTAGCATCTTTATATCCGCCCTCGCCAACACAGGCGTTGGCATTACCACTATTAATAACAATAGCTCTTGCAATTCCATTTTTTATGTGTTCCATAGAAACCTGGAGGGAATGACCCTTTACAACATTTGTTGTAAATACACCTGAAGCAATTGCACTATCCTCAGAACACACTATAGCCAGATCCTTTTTATTGTCCTTTTTAATTCCGCAAGCGACGCCAGCGGCTGTAAATCCTTTTGGAGCTGTAACTCCACCGTCTATAATATTCATAATATCCTCCATGAGCCGCAAATGGCTCAATATTCAATAAATGTATTTATATTTACCTGGGAGGCATTACTAATCTCCTGCTCTCAAAAGCACGAGATAAGTGCCGCCAAGCTTCGAAATAAGTGCAACTAAGTCTTCTTTATATAAAGCTACTAATTGTAAGTAGATTATACATAAATAAATGAAATGAATCAATTATAATTAGCATTTTCATATAAACATCTAGACTTAATAATAGCCAAAAATAAGCTCTAGTGTAAATTATGTTATAATAATAAGAATTATAAGCTACTTTCACAGTTTTGTAAGCTTTTTAAGACTTATATATTTTACCTCAATATATGATTTATTATTACATTCTGAAGATTATGGCAAACAATAATTAAAAATGGGGGATATTTTATTATGAAATACACTGCAGTAATTTTTGATTTAGATGGAACGCTAGTAAATTCACTTGAGGATTTGGCGGATAGTGCAAACGAAGCTTTAGCAAAATATGGTTTTAATGGACATCCTTCTACTGCATACAAAAAATTCATTGGAAATGGTCTTAGGCAGCTAGTAAAAAATGCATCTCCAAAAGACACAGACGAGTGCCTTATTGATTCTATTTTGCAGGATTTAAGAATTATATATAACAAAAACTATCTAAATAAAACACGCCCATATGATAAAGTTCACAGTATGTTAGATGCACTTAAAGAGTTAGGGATAAAAATGGCTGTATGCTCAAATAAGCCTGATATACTAACTAATGAGATTATTGAAAAAATAATAGGGAAAGAATATTTCGATGTAATCTTTGGAGAACGGGAGGGGATTCCTAGAAAGCCAGACCCAACTTCGCTACTTGAAGCAGCTAGATATCTCGAAGTTGAGCCTGATAAAACTATTTATTTAGGAGACTCGGGTGGTGACATGATTTGCGCAAAAAATGCTGGAATGTTTGCTGCGGGAGCATTGTGGGGATTTAGGGATAAGGAAGAACTAGTTGAATGTGGAGCGCAGATTTTATTCTCCCACCTGATGGAGTTAGTGGAGTATATAAAGCTGTCAGAAAGGTCGTGAATTTGACAGGTGATTTTATCGTATAAAATTACATTTCACACTTGACACAATAATACAAGATTGTATATAATTTTATAATTGGACGTAAGTACGGCGTTAACGTAATGAACTAAGAGCCCCACTTTTGGGGAATTAGGGTGGTACCGCGTGAGATAATCTCTCGTCCCTTTATTTTTGGGGATGGGAGTTTTTTGTTTTTGTTTTAAACTTAATCATATTAAAGCTAATGACAATTAGATGCAGTACTCTTGCACAAATATAGAAAAATCAAAATATTGAAAGGATGAATACTATGCAAAAACTAGGATTGAATGAGCTGAGAGAACGTTATCTTAATTTTTTTGAAAGCAAGGGTCATTTGAGATTGCCAAGTGCGCCATTAGTTCCCAAAAATGACCCAAGCCTTTTACTTATTAATTCAGGAATGGCACCTTTAAAACCATATTTCACTGGTCAAGAGGAGCCACCTAGAAAAAGGATTACTACATGCCAAAAGTGTATTAGAACACCTGATATTGAAAATGTAGGTAAGACTGCTCGGCATGGTACTTATTTTGAAATGCTCGGAAATTTTTCATTTGGAGATTACTTTAAAAAAGAAGCTATTTCTTGGGCATGGGAGTTTGTAACAGAGGATTTAAAAATGCCTGTAGACAAGCTTTGGGTTACAATATATGAGGATGATGATGAGGCATTTGACATCTGGCATAATTCGATAGGCTTGCCTGCTGAGAGAATTGTCAGAATGGGCAAAAAAGATAATTTCTGGGAACATGGCACAGGCCCATGCGGACCATGCTCTGAAATATATTTTGACAGAGGACCTGAAAAGGGATGTGGAAGCCCAGATTGTAAGGTGGGTTGTGAATGCGACCGCTATGTAGAGTTCTGGAACAACGTATTTACCCAGTTTAACAGAGATGAACAAGGAAACTATAAACTGCTAGCACATCCCAATATTGATACAGGTATGGGGCTAGAAAGACTAGCCTGCATATCACAGGGTGTGGATAACCTTTTTGAGGTTGATACAATTCTAAATATATTAACTTATATTTGTAAAATTGCAGGTGTCGACTACAAAAAATTAGAAAAAACTGACGTTTCAATCCGTGTAATCACAGACCATATCAGAAGTACAACGATGATGGTTTGCGATGGCGTTCTTCCATCAAATGAAGGAAAAGGATATGTGCTGAGAAGACTTTTAAGAAGGGCTGCAAGACATGGTAGACTTCTTGGCATCAACAAACCCTTCCTATATGATGTTGCAATGGTTGTTATAAATGAATCAAAAGAGGCTTATCCTGAGCTAGCAGAGAAGGCAGAATATATAAAGAAGGTTGTTAAAATAGAAGAAGAGCGTTTTGAAACAACTGTTGACCAGGGTATAGTTATACTTAACGACTTTATTACAGAAATAAAGTCAAAAAATGAAACTACTATCCCAGGTGAAATGGTATTTAAGCTCCATGATACATTTGGATTCCCTTTAGACTTGACAAGAGAAATAGCAGAGGAAAATGGACTTAGCATAGATGAAGAAGGTTTTAAAAAGGAAATGGATGCTCAGAAGAAGAAAGCTAGGGATGCCCACAATAGTAAAGATACTTCTGCATGGGCGGATAGCGTATTTGATAAGCTTGATAAGAGTTTAAAAACTACTTTTGTAGGCTATAACGATACTTCTACCGACTCAAAAATTTTATATATTGTTAAAGATGGAGAGCTTGCTGAGGTTGCTCAAGAGGGCGATAATATAACAATTATACTTGATAAAACAACTTTCTATGCCGAGAGTGGTGGACAAGTTGGAGATACAGGGACTATTTCTACGAAGAATGGTTCAGTGAAGATAGAAGACTGTACCAAAACTGCAGATGGCAAATTTCTTCACACTGGCGTTGTAGAAAATGGCTTAATTGAGAATGCTACAGCTGCTAAAGTACAAATTGATTTAAAGAGAAGAATGGCTATTTCAAGAAATCATACAACAACTCACCTTTTGCACAAGGCGCTTAGAACAGTTTTAGGTGATCATGTTCATCAGGCTGGATCATTGGTTGAACCACACAAATTGAGATTTGACTTTAGCCACTTCTCAGCGATGACAGACGAGGAACTGAAAGCTGTTGAGGATATGACGAATGATGCAATTTTGAGCAGTTTGACAGTTAATGTAACTGAAATGCCTATTGATGAAGCTAAAAAACTTGGAGCTATGGCTTTGTTTGGAGAAAAATATGGAAATACAGTTAGAGTGGTAAAGGTTGCGGATTACAGTATAGAATTTTGCGGGGGAACTCATATAGATAATACATCTCAGGCTAGTTTGGTAAAGGTCCTTGGCGAGAGTGGCGTGGCAGCAGGTGTAAGGAGACTCGAAGCCCTTACTGGTGATGGTGCCATAAAGTACTATGCTGAGAAAGAAAATATGTTAAATGAGGTTGCACAAGCTCTGAAGGCTTCACCACAAGACAGTCTGAAAAAAGTGGAGAGTTTAGGACATGAACTAAGGAGTGCAGAGAAAGAAATTGAAAAACTACGCAATAAGCTAGTGAGTGGGGAAACAGAGGATATTATTGCAAACGCTGCTGATGTTAAGGGCATAAAGGTGGTTATTGCACGTTTTGATACACTAGACATTGAAGGCCTCAGAAATACTGGGGATATGCTTAAAAATAAGATAGCTTCAGGTGTAGTTGTCCTGGGATCAAGCCATAATGATAAAGTAAGCTTTATTGTAACTGCAACCAAAGATGTTATGGCAAAAGGAATTCACTCTGGAAATATAATTAAAGAAGTGGCAAAAATAGCTGGTGGCGGAGGCGGTGGCCGTCCTGATATGGCTCAAGCTGGAGGTAAGGATATTTCAAAAATTAACGAAGCACTAAAGGCAGCTATTGCTGTAATTGACTCACAAATTAAATCGTGATGTAATAGTATTGGTTAAATCGATATTTGAAGAAATAAAAACCATGAAGGAGGAGATCAAATGGATGATTGTATTTTTTGCAAAATAATAAACAGGGAAATACCTTCAAAATCGGTATTTGAATCTGACAAGATTTATGCTTTTCATGATATAAACCCAGAGGCACCTGTTCATGTACTGATTGTACCAAAACAGCATATTACTTCCCATAATGAATTAACTACTGAGAATGTTGATATCATGATGGATATTCATTTGGCTGCAAATGAAATTGCAAAGCAGCTAAAGATATCTGATAGCGGTTATAGGCTTATAAATAACTGTGGTGTTGATGCCGGTCAAACGGTATTTCATTTACATTATCACCTTATTGGAGGAGTGCCAATGGGTTCTAAAATATTGTAGCTGTTTTATATTTTAGCGGTTATGCTATAGAATTCGTGAAAATGGTAGTAATTGCTAGAGTTTGGTAGATTATATAATATAAAAAAGGTATTCGTGGTCTACTTTTATTAAATAAGGGTTGACACATTTTTGAAATTTAATATATAATATATTGTGTGCTGTATTTAGCTTGATTCCCTATAGTATGTTTTGAATGTACTACGGCTTATTCCCGGCACAATTGTTACAATCGGAGGGAGGGAAGTTGTATGTCTGAAGTAAGAGTAAAAGAGAATGAGTCTTTGGATAGTGCTCTCAAAAGGTTTAAAAGATCTTGTGCTAAGTCAGGTGTTTTAGCTGAGGTTAGAAAAAGAGAACATTACGAGAAGCCTAGTGTTAAGAGAAAAAAGAAATCTGAAGCTGCAAGAAAAAGAAAATTCAAATAGTACCGTGACAATAGGAGATATTTGTTATGTCACTAAAAGATTTGCTTATTCAGGATTTTAAAATAGCCATGAAGAATGCAGATACAGTTTCAAAAACAGTCATTCAAATGGCCAGGTCGGCAGTGCTACAGGTTGAAAAGGACATGAAGGTCACCCTTGACGATGATGGTATAGTTGAGATTATTGCTAAAGAAGTTAAAAAAAGAGTTGACACCTTACCTGACTTTGAAAAGAGCGGTAGGCAGAATCTTATAGATAATCTAAAGGCTGAGATAGAGGTTTTGAAAAAATATTTACCACAGCAGTTGAGTGAAGATGAGATTGAAGAGATTATAAAGAAAGCGATTTCTTCGTCTGGTGCCACTTCTGCTAAGGATATCGGAAAGGTAATGCAGGCTGCAATGCCTGAAACCAGAGGCAAAGCCGACGGTAAAGTGGTTAGTCAAATAGTTAAAAAGTTATTAGGATAAAAAAGAGCTCGGTTTCGTGACCGAGCTCTTTTTTTATCGATATATGTTCTAAGGAACCATAGCAGGTCGTCAATAGGATAATGGTTGAAAGAAAATGCCAGTTTACTATCTAATTTCATGGGAGAAAGAATTATGGCAATAGAGATAGAAAAAAAGTTTCTTGTAAAAAATGATCAATATAAAAGCTCAGCTGATTCAGCCTTGTTCAGGCAAGGATATTTAAGTGTAAAAGCTGAAAGGACAGTTAGAGTAAGAAGTTATAATGGAAAAGGGTTTTTGACAATAAAGGGGAAAACTCAGTCTTGCAGTAGGGAAGAATATGAATATGATATTCCTGCCCTTGATGCGGAAAGAATGCTTGATAATTTATGCATACGACCTATAATAGAAAAGGTAAGGTACTTCCTCACATACGAAGGCTATAAATGGGTTGTTGATGAGTTTTTAGGTGAGAATTTAGGACTTGTTGTAGCAGAGATAGAACTAGAGAGCGAGCAGCAAATATTTGGAAAGCCTGAATGGATAGGAAATGAAGTTACATCAGAGAGTAGATATTTTAACTCAAATCTTGTCAATAATCCTTATAAGGAATGGTAACGATTATGGAATGTAGAGAGAAATGTGGAGCTTGCTGTATATCACCATCTATAACCTCAGCCATCCCTGGCATGCCAAATGGTAAGCCGGCTGGAGTTAGGTGCATTCAGCTAACAGAACAGAATAAATGTAAGCTTTTTGAAAAGTCTGATAGACCAAGAGTTTGTGGGAGTCTGAAGCCATCTAAAGAAATGTGTGGACTTTCTCAAAGTGATGCATTTAAATATTTAAATATGCTGGAAGATCAAACAAAGTGAATTTGTCATGGAGGTAACAATATGGATAAAATTTTAGTGTTTATGTATAATGATATGGCTGATTTTGAAATAACCTTTGCCACTCATTTATTAGGGCATGAATTGTCAAAACAAATAGTTCCTTGCGCATATGATAATAAGCCTATTAAGAGCAAGGGCGGTATGATATATATGCCAGCTATTACCGTAGCTGAAGCGATTATAGAGGATTATGCCGGTCTATTGATACCAGGAGGCTGGAATATTATTGTAAAAGATGAGATGATTTCTTTAATAAATAAATTTTTCGAAAGTGACAAATTGCTCGCAGCAATATGTGCTGGACCAATGTTTCTTGCAAAGGCAGGCATATTGAGCAAGGTAAAATATACTACATCTATAGTTGAATGGGATCAAACAAGAAGAGAGCAATTTAATAATGAAGATGATCCGTTCCCAAGAGGAAATTTCATTAACACCAGAGTAGTTAGAGATAAAAATGTAATTACCTCTAAAGGTATTTCGTTTGTTGATTTTGCAATTGAACTAGCAGATTATTTTGGCCAGTTTAAGGACGAGACTGAAAAACAGGAATTGTATAACAACATAACGAATCGTTAATAAAGATGTGTACTAATTGTAGTATTTAGAGTTTTCATGTACATTGCAATGGGGAGATAAGGTTTATGAGTAAAACAGTTTTGGTTACAGGTGCGTCAAGAGGAATAGGATATGAAATTGCAAAGCTGTTTGCAGTGAATGGTTATAATGTTGCTATAAACTATAACAAAGATAAGAAGGCTGCTGACCTCTTGTTTAAGGAATTACTTGAGTCAGAGTGTAGCGTAATGGTAGTGCAAGCAGATGTAAGCAGCAAGCAGCAGGTTGATGGCATGATAAGTCTTGTTAATGAGCAGTTTGGTTCAATCGATATTTTAGTGAATAACGCAGGAATTGCAGGGCAGAGGCTTTTTACTGATATCTCAGAGCAAGAATGGGATAGAATGTTTGATGTTAATGTTAAAGGTATGTTCCTGTGCTGCCAAGGTGTTTTGCCTTCAATGATAAGAAATAGATTTGGCAAAATAATAAACATATCATCTGTTTGGGGTATAACAGGAGCGTCGTGTGAAGTCCATTATTCGGCATCAAAAGCGGCTATTATTGGCTTAACTAAAGCATTAGCAAAGGAACTTGGACCGTCTAACATACATGTAAATTGTGTCGCGCCAGGTGTAATTGATACTGATATGAATGCTGATTTGGATAGTCTTGCATTGGGCGATTTAAAGGAGCAAACTCCTCTTGGATCGATTGGAAGATGTATAGATGTGGCAGAGACAGTTCTTTTCTTGGCTTCTGAAAAATCCAACTTTATCACGGGACAAGTTATTAGCCCTAACGGAGGATTTTTAATATAGATTTAGATATAGATTTTATTTGATTTTTATGGTATAAATATACTTGTAACTTAAACATGACAAGTAATATACTATGCTAGTGATATTTCTAATAATTATAAGGTGGTGGATTCAAGTGGGCACAGACCCTTATCCCAGTAGATACTGCGATGATAATTACATAATTTCTGGGAGGAATATGTGCACCTTGTGTATAGATTAGGTGGTAAACTATGTCCTCCCTAAGAATGGAGGACTTTTTTATGCTTTCAATACCTTTTTTTCCAGAGAAGAAACAGGTTGTACAAATTAAACCCCCTGTAGCCGAAATTAGAAAAATAGAATTTAATGGACTTACATGGATAGACATTACTAAGCCAACAAAAAAAGAAATTGATATGTTGGAAGAAAAGTATGAGTTTCATGAATTGCCTTTGGAGGATTGCTTAACTGAGCATCAGCGTTCCAAGGTGGATGAATACGATGATTATTGCTTCATAGTAATGCATTTTCCACGCTACCGCAAGGAGACTATGAGGATTGATTCTGAAGAAATGGATATTTTTTTGGGTCACAATTATTTAATAACTTTACACGAGGGTGAGCTGAAACCTCTAGTTGCTTTTTCATGCATGTGTGAGTCAAAGCTTGAGGCTAGAGAAAATTTTATGGCTGAGGGTTCAGCACTGCTACTATATGAAATTATTAAAAGACTTTTCGACTATTGCTTTCCTATGTTAGACAAAATAGGAACAATGTTGGATGGCCTGAATAAGACGACTTTTAAACAGCAATCGAGAGAAAAGCTTGAAGAAATTTCTAGAGCAAAGATGCAGATTATTAATTACAGAAGAATAATTAAACCTCTCAGACCAGTTATATTGACTCTTGAGAAAGTTATTAGAAGATATCTCCCGGAGGATATGGAGATGTATTTTGATGATATTACCGATAAGGCTGAAAAAGTATGGGACATGCTTGAAAACTATAAAGAGGTTGTAGAAGCTATAGATGGTACTTATGAGTCTTTGACTTCTTATAAGATGAATAGTTTAATGAGAACTTTCACTATTTTGCAGGTTGCAATTTTACCGATGATATTAGTTAGTGGACTGTTTTCTATGAATGTAAAAGGAATTCCGATGTCGAATTTTTACAATGCTTTTTGGGTGGTTTTTGGAATGATATTTGTGCCAACGTCCATTATTGCATGTTTAATGTTTTTCAAGCGTAACAAGTGGTTCTAATGGGGGAATAGTATAATGGACAATGCTTCAGGAGTTAGAAACTTTTTTGAATACCTTCCGGCGAGTATTACGTTTCACAAATTAAAAAATGAAGGACTAGCTCGAATAATATTTGTGCTTGTCCTTTTTTGCCAATTAATAGGCAGCTATGTTCAATATAAGGTTCTAAATTTAATATCTACAGATGATCTTGGTATACTGTATTCAACTCTGACAATGGGCACGGCGTCTTCTTCGAAAGAAACATCACAACCTACCGAACATATTCTGTATCTTTTGCTGATTGTATTGGGTACAACACTATTAGTGAAACTGGTTTCAAATTTATTTTTTGCAGTATATATGCACTCATATATATCAGAACTCAGAGGTAAAGACACAGGTTATATAGCCAGCTTTAAAGGTGTATTTAAGCATATATGGCGTTTGATTTGCTACAATATTATTTTTGGATTATTGGTATTGATAGGATTAATGTTTTTCATTGTTCCTGGAGTTATCGCTTATGTTATTTTTGTTTTCGGATTTTGCTATATATTGGATCTTAAATTAAAAATATCAGATGTTATGACCGCGAGCAGTGAGATTACCAGAGGTAAAAAAACTCAAATAGTTAGCGTTTTTGCAGGTTTCTTTCTTTTGTTTGAATCACCGATACTGCTGTTACTCTCTGGAAGTTCATTGGGGATAGCATATGCAGCATCATTTTTCAGCACTATCGCAAGTTTGATTTTACAAAGGCTGATTGTAAAGATTTACATGGATTTAGAGTATAAAAAGGGAATTACTACTAAGTAATTAATTATAAACACTATACTTCATTTTAGCTTACAACAAAACTTTTTTGAAATTTCACTCCAGCAGAGTTTGTAATTTAGTGGGGGCTCGATATATGGATTTACGACATGTGTTTCGAAAACTTAAAATGGGGGAAAATCAGGTTTCAGATGATGATTATGAACTTAGCCGAAGGAGATTTATAGTTGAAGGATGTTTAGCAAACTCAGTTTATACATTAACCAGTGGAGCTTTTTTGGTTGGGTACGCAAGTTATTTAGGTGCAAATGATCAGTTTAACGGTATAATTATGGCGCTTCCTTTGCTTACGTGTGTATTGCAAATGTTTAGCCCACTTTTTCTTGAGAAACTGGCCAGCAGAAAAAAACTTATAATTGCTTTATGTTTTTTTTATAGAATATTGCTAGGCTTGATGGTACTTATACCTATTATAACAGATAATAAATCAGCTAGACTATTGCTTCTTGGAGTTATGTATTTTACAGCTTATTCAGCCGTTAGTTTTATAAACCCTGCCGCTGGAAGTTGGATAATTAGTTTAGTGCCAGAAAAAATTAGAGGGAGATATTTTGGTCTGAGGGATATGTTCATATTATCTTCATCTGCAGTGCTCTCGCTTGTAATGGGAGGAGTACTTGATGCATTTAGATCCCAGTCAAGAGTACTTTTGGGGTTTATCGTTGTATTTTCGATAGCGTTGGTCGTAGTTGTTTTGAATTTTTTAGTGCTGAGAAAAATTAAAGAGCCAGCAATTGTGCCTCTAAAACAAAGCTTGAATTTGAAAATTATGTTGGCAATGCCTTTAAGGAATGAGCAATTTCGAAAGGTTGTTATCCTTAACATAGTATGGAATTTAACTGCTCAAATAGCAATACCATTCTTTTCTGTTTATATGGTTACTGGATTAAAACTATCTTATACTTTTATAATGGTAGCCGGAATTATTATGTCCTTTTCTCAGGCATTGTCTGCTAAAATATGGGGGAAACTATCAGATAAGTTTGGCTGGGAGGTTACTACTGTTTCTTCAATTGGCATGATTGGTGTATGCCATATAATGTGGATGTTTGTTAATCACAGCACATATTTACTACTAATTCCTATAATTCAAATAATTGCTGGAATAGCTTGGGCTGGAATTAATTTATCATTATTCAATATACAGTTTAAATATGCACCACAAGAAGGTAGAACAATTTTTATAGGCTTCAATGCTGCATTAGGAGGCTTGTCAGGTTTTTTAAGTGCGTTGATAGGAGCAACTTTAATTGGTGCTTTAAGCGGTATCAAAATAAATATAGGGGTGACTGTGCTAGATAATATGTTGTTTCTTTTTGGATTATCTGGTCTGTTGATTGTGGGCTGCGCTGTGTTTGCTTCATATATTTTCAACGTGAAAAGAAAATCATTATCTTAATAAGTTTTTAAAAATGGGCAATTAACTCAGCTGATAGAGTGCTTCCTTGACGTGGAAGAAGTCGGGGGTTTGAGTCCCTTATTGCCCACCATCTAATTTTTACTTGCTTTTATAAAGCAAGTTTTTTATAAAAAACAGTTAATAAATCTTCTTCTCCTTTCATATTAATATAAGTATAAACAGAGTTCTTAGCTAAACTATTTTAAATTAGTATGAAAGAAAAGAGAATGATTAATGCTGCAAAACATTATAATACTGGTGTTGAGCTTAGGAATAATACTTCTGGGCTGTGAATTGTTTACGAATGGGATAGAGTGGTTAGGTAAAAAATTAAAGTTGGGAGACGGTGCTGTAGGAAGTATTCTTTCCGCTGTAGGTACTTGCTTACCTGAAACATTAATACCTATTATTGCTATACTCTTTTCAAAAAATCAAGTGGATTCAGTTGAAATAGGTATAGGAGCAATTGTTGGGGCACCTTTTATGCTATCAACTCTTGCATTTTTTATAACAGGGTTAAGTGTAATAATCTTCGCCAAAAGACGCAAAACGAAGTTTGAATTAAATGTGGATCTGAATGTACTCAGCAGGGATATTTCTTTCTTTGTAATTGTGTATACTAGTGCAATTGTAGCATCATTTATACCCTCCAGTTTTGCAAAAAATATAGTAGCTATTTTGCTTATAGCTTGCTACATATTTTATGTTGTAAAAACTGTTAATAATGATAAAGCTAGTGATGGTGATCTAGATGAACTAATATTTGCAAGAGTATTTAACACTAAAAACACCAAAATGGTTATTTTTCTTCAGGTTTCATTAGCTCTAGGTGCTATCATAATTGGCGCGGGGCTGTTTGTAAACAACATTGAGGTAGTATCAAAGGCACTCAGTGTTTCTACACTGGCATTATCTATAATAATTACGCCAATAGCAACAGAACTCCCTGAGAAGTTTAATAGTATTATCTGGATTAGCAAAAGCAAAGACACTCTTTCATTAGGAAATATAACTGGAGCAATGGTTTTCCAAAGCTGTATTCCTGTGTCTATAGGTATTATTGCCACAGACTGGAGGTTAGATATATTTGCATTAGTTAGTGTATTTTTGGCTGTTACATCATCACTTGTAACCTTTATTTGGATAAAAACGCGAAAACATCTAAATCCAGTACCACTTCTATTTGGTGGCTTATTCTACGCGTTTTTCATTTGCTTCTTGATACTGAGAGGATTTAAGTAAAGAAAATATGCAATATTACAAAATGTTTTCCATCGAAAAGCCCTCTTTTTTTGGTATATGAAGAATATACTGATTTAAAGCCTCTAATTCAGCAAGTGCTGATGAAAAGTCTTTACTCTCAACATATTTTCTTGATTTTATAAATGAATTTTCAATATTATCTACTTCAAAATGATCCAATAATATTGCCCAACCGAATTTTGTTTTTCCCCAAGTATATTCAAAGGTTTTAAGCTGCTCTTCTGCTGAATCCCATTGCTTATTACTTACAGATACACTAGCAGCCTTTACACTGTATTCTAATTTGTTAGCAGTTAAATTGAGATAGTTTAGTGTTAATAGACCAGAGATGATTATGACTAACAGTAAGCAGGCCACAAATATTATTGTTTTTGTATTGCTGTTTATTTTTCGCATATTACTCTACTCCTTATATTCTTTAACTTGACAAAATAGCTTGCTGTCAGAATCCATGCTTGCAAAAAAGACATCTTTTATTTCTTTTATCCCTATTTTTCCTAGCTCTAGCTCCAACATAGATTTATCTAAATTTACACGCTTCAAGTTACTTACGATCAAGTCACCATCAATTATCAGATCAATTGCAGGAGCTTCATATTTAACATTTATGTTTAGGTCTTCTGGTGTAACATTCCTTTTTGCCGCCTTAGGAACTACACTAAGCTGACCATTTGTTTCTAGTATTGCATACTCGACATCAGCAATACTGTAAATATCTTTGTTCCTGAGCTGCTCTAGCAAGTCGTTTAAAGTGTAAAGCTCGCTCCTAAAAATTTTTTCATTTATTTTTCCAGCTGAAATTAATATACTAGGTCTACCACAAATTATATTTCTTGCTCTTGTGCTTTTTAATGCCATAAATGATATTAATATTTGGACTGCTAGCATTGTGAGTATTGGTATAATGCCATTTATCAATGGGATACCAGTATTCTGCATTGGAACAGTTGCCAAATCTGAAATCATAATAGCAACAGCAAGCTCAAAAGGCTGCAATTGACCAATTTGTCTTTTACCCATAAGTCTCATAGCTATAATTACCACTATATAAAGTATTAATGTTCTGATAAAAACAACAAGCAAAGCATCTACCTCTTTCCTAATAAAAATAATTATATATGCTTAGTATTTTTAAAAAATCAAAAAAAATACTTGGAAAATCGAAACAATCATTTTACTTCAAATTTATTACTCGCATTTTGAGATTTCAAAAAAGATTAAAAAACACTTGATTACTATGCTATAATATAACTTATATTCTTTACTATGGGGCATTATATATATAGCATAGATTGCTATATATATAATGCCTATTATTTTTGGCTCTTTTTATTTTTGGAGGGAAAGTTATGCAGGTAGTTATAATTGGATGTGGTAAGGTTGGATCAAAATTTGCACAGGTACTTTCTGAAGAAGGAAATGATGTAGTTATTGTTTCTAATGATGCTAAGTCGTTTAAAAATCTTCCGCCTGACTTTGGTGGGGTAACTTTGACGGGCGTTCCTATTGATCAGGATGTACTTAAAATGGCAGGGATTGAAACAGCGGATGTACTTGTTGCTGTTACTGAAGATGATAATGTTAATGTTGTGGTTTGTCAGGTGGCAAAAGAGATATTTAAGGTTCCTAAGGTTATTGCAAGGATTTATAATCCAGCACGAGAGCACGTTTTTCATGAATTTGGACTTGAGACCATTTGCCCAACAGATATTACAGTTAATGTAATGAGAGCATCAATGGAAGTCGGAAACGATATTAGTACACATACTATTGGTAATACATCAGTTATATTCAAACATAAAAAGCTTGCTAATGGTTATATTGGGAAAAAAATTGACCATATGAAAATAAAAGAGGGTATGATTTTTGGAGTTTTTAGATCAGGAAATTTTATTTTTGCAAACACTGTTGGAAAATTGATTAAAGATGATGTTCTTGTTATAGCAGACACTGCTCATAAACCATAAAAGTTAAAAAATTGATTAATATTTGGGGGAGACAGAATGTATATTGTGATTGCAGGTGGTGGCAAGGTAGGTTATTACCTAGTTAAGACTCTTCAACAATATAAACATAAAGTAGCTGTGATTGAAAGACAGCTAGATTTGTGCGAGAAAATTGCAAATTTGTTAAACGTGTGTGTTGTTAATGGAGATGGTACAAATATAGAGCATTTGACCGAGTGTAGGGTTAATGATGCAGATATTTTTATTGCTGTTACAGGTAAGGATGAGGATAACCTAATAGCTTGCCAACTTGCTAAAAGGAAATTTGGAGTTAAAAGAACCATTGCTAGGGTAAACAATCCTAAAAATATAACTGTTTTTGAAAAACTTGGTGTAGATATTGCAGTAAGTAGTACATCAATAATTGCAGATTTAATTGAGCAGGAAGTTGATTACTCTGGTATGAAGACTCTTATGAAGTTGAAGGATGGAAAGATAACCTTAAGTGAGGTGATTATTGCTAAAACATCACCAGTTATAAATAAATGCTTAAAGGAAATAAGCATTCCTAAGGATTGTGTATTGATATCTGTTATTCGAGGAGATTCAGTAATAATTCCTAATGGTGAAACAGCTATATTAGCTGGTGATTATATTATTACTGCTTCTTCAATAAAAGATCAACAGGAGTTAAAGGACTTCTTTTTGGGATAATATTTGTAGTTGCAAAGCCATTGTTTTATGTGATAGAATTGTAAAAAAGAATATTTAAAGCTATGAATAATTCCATTAGCTGTCTGTAAGTATTTTTAGAGAGCAATCTGGTTGGTGAAAAGATTGAAATACGCAGACTGGTGAATTACAAATTATGAGCTGCTTTTGCCGGGTTTGCCCGTTATAGCTTTTATAAGACATTTAAAATGCTTGATATATTTGATATAAGAATATTTATTTAGTGATTTAAGTGTGAATTAAGGTGGTACCACGAGTTCTTCGTCCTTATGATAGGATAAAGGGCTTTTATTTTGTCTAAAATAATTGATTAATAAGGAGTGATATGAAGTGAAAAACGTTTTTGATATTTTACAGGAAAGAGGCTTTATTGCTCAGATTACACATGAAGAAGAGGTAAAACGGTTATTGGGTGAAAAAAGGGTAACTTTTTATATTGGTTTTGATCCAACTGCAGACAGCTTGCATGTAGGCCATTTCTTGCAGTTGATGGTTATGGCTCATATGCAACAGGCTGGACATAGACCGATTGTTTTAGTTGGTGGGGGAACTGGAATGGTTGGCGACCCAAGCGGGAAAAATGATATGAGAAAAATGATGACAAAAGATATTGTTGAGTACAATGTTAACAGGTTCAAAATGCAGATATCAAAGTTTATTGATTTCTCTGATGACAAAGCTATAATGGCTGACAATGCTGACTGGCTTTTGGAATTGAACTATGTTGAATTTTTACGAGAAGTTGGAGTACATTTTTCAGTTAATAGGATGCTTTCAGCTGATTGCTTCAAGACTAGAATGGAAAAGGGTTTAACCTTCCTTGAGTTTAATTATATGATAATGCAGAGCTATGATTTCCTAGTGCTTAATAGAAAATATGACTGCCAAATGCAACTAGGCGGAGATGATCAATGGTCGAATATTCTTGGTGGAATGGATCTTATTAGAAAGTCGGAAGGAAAAAGCGTATACGGTATGACATTTACTCTTCTTACTACAAGTGAGGGTAAGAAGATGGGAAAAACTGAAAGTGGTGCTGTATGGTTGGATGCTGAAAAAACATCTCCATATGAGTTTTACCAATACTGGAGAAATATTAGTGATAATGATGTTGAGAAATGTTTGGCCCTGCTCACATTTCTTCCAATAGATGAAGTTAAAAGATTAGGTGCACTTGAAGATGCAGGAATAAATGAAGCAAAGGCTATACTTGCTTTTGAGGTTACAAAAATTGTTCACGGCGAGGCTGAGGCTTTTAAAGCAAAGGAAGCTACTGAGTCGATTTTCGGGGGTAAAGGAAATTCTGACAATATACCATTTGTTGAGATTAGTTCTTCTGATCTTGAGGCTGGTATTAAAATCACGGATTTAGTATTAATTGCAGGATTAACAACTTCAAAGAGTGAGGCACGGCGTGCAGTTCAGCAGGGTGGAGTTTTATTGAATGATAACAAGGTTAGTAGCTTTGACTATGTTGTAAGAGCAAATGATTTAGTTGATGGTCAGATGATGCTGCAAAAAGGTAAGAAAAGCTTCGTAAGAATCAAGTTAATATAATAACTAAAAAAGACCTTGATATATGATATAACCTGCATTCCCGCTTTACATTTTAGAGAGGCCTATTAAATAATTGATGTAACCATTGAAAACACTGGAGTTTTTGCCATTTTATACTTGCATTTATACTCGTTATGTGATACAATATACATAACGAGGAGGTGGCGTGAAA
>DATCID010000157.1:0-3217 GCA_036507975.1 Ruminiclostridium sp. | reverse complement strand
CAGGCGTGTGCTCTGTGGAATGGGTTTCATAGCGCTTCATTCAGCGCATATGTCGAAACCCTTTGTCCGTCTGATGGGCACCAGTTGTACATTAAAATGGCGTGAAATAGGTGAAAGAGAAAGGGTTTGGGTAATAGAACCCGGACATCCAATTGCAGAAGGCTTGGAAGAATATTTTGAACTTGAACATGAAGAAATGTATGGTGAAAGGTTCGACATTCCTGCTCCAGATGCGCTGGTGTTTGCAAGCTGGTTTCAGGGGGGAGAGCTTTTTAGAAGTGGCTGTTGTTATAATAGAGGAAATGGTAAGGTATTCTATTTCCAACCTGGGCACGAGAGCTATCCAACTTATTACAATCAGAATGTACTTAAAGTTATAAGCAATTCTGTAAAGTGGGCAAGGCCTTTAAAAAGGCTCAATTCAGTAATTTGCACCAATCCATCTCCACTGGAAAAATTTTAAATGATATGATAATAGATCTATAATTCTCCGTTTGTCTAGATTACTTTAGAAAGTGTTCCGGCGACAAGGCAAGTACAGTCATGATAATACAAATCATGATTGTACTTGCCTTGTCCTATTCATATTCCTTGATTTACCTGTTTCCTTTCATGGATTCTTTTTTACGATCCTTTTTTACGAAAAGCAAGGGGGCATTGGTTCTGAAAACTTTTAAAGGTTTTGGTAAAATGGCTTTGATCCACAAAGCTTAAGCTGCTTGCTATGCTAGCGATGGACTCATGGGTGTAGGTCAACATGTACTTTGAAATCTCAATTTTTTTCATTAATACATACCGCATCGGTGTAGTGTGGAAATACTTTTCAAAAACTTTGCAAAAATGATAGGGACTTATATTAAACTGTTTTGCAAAGATGCCTAGTGTGATTTTGTTGTAAATATTGCTGTCAATATAGTTGATTGCCTGATTCATAAATTCTGTCTGAGGATTTAACTGTAGCAGGGTGTTTTCCTTACAGACCACTTGGAGGATGGAAATAATAACACTATAAATGGTTTGGGAAACTAAAAACTCCCTTTCGATGTTTTGGGTATTATTGAGTGTAAAACAGTGTCTAATCAGTTCAGCTACGCGGCTTTCCGTAAAGATGGCAGGCATGATAAGGGTTTGATCTAGCAACTTTAAAAAAAACTCTGCTTGTCTTCCGCTGAAGTGCATCCATAATATTTCACAGGTATCCTCTGGATCAGTATAATATTTGTGTTTGTCCATAAGTCTCATAATTATGCCTTGGTTTTCTGTAAGTATAAAATGTCCATTTTGTTCTACATGAAGCTTGCCTGACAATACATACATAACAAGATTATTGTTGAAACCTTCACGATCGATGAAAAAATCCTTACTTTTGAGATGGCCTAGACCATCAGTGAAAAAAAGAAATTCCTGAGCAAACTTGGAGGGGTTTCTAAACATTCTAAAAAAATCCAACAGAATCACCTCTGCAATAAAATATTAGCACTATTATACCAATTTAATAGTGCTTAATCAATAATAACCTGGTAGTGACATCAATATTATACAAAAAGCGAGCAAATTTATCCTATAAAAAGTTCTAAAGGGTTTGTATAATTGGGTTATTAAGAATATTAGGAGGTTCGCATATGATGGAGGATAGTAAAATACTAAGAAAGCTAGCGTATGAATATTTAGATATTGCAAAAAGTAATAATAACAGCGAAAATATCAAACGTCATACAGCAGTTAATGATTTGAAACAGATAAGACCAGTTGTTTTGATCGATGAACTGCCCTGGAGTGAAATGAATATTAATAACGAACTCACACTTCAGTGCTTAGACCCTTACCTACGTGATATAGAATGGTTTTTACGCAGGAATATTTACAAAAAAAGGCATATGCCTGCCGATATGATTGTTCCACCCTTCATTCCTATAAGTAAAGTCATTCTCTCCACTGGAATAGGAATTTCTGTTAAAGATGAAATACTATCTACGGATAAGGATAATAGTATTGTATCCCATAAGTTCACCGATATATTAAAGACAGAAGAAGATCTTGAAAAGTTACGGCTACCTGTCATTACTTATGACAAGGAAGAAACCTTGAGACGTTATAATTTAGTGGGTGAAATTCTTGGAGATATATTGCCGTGTAAACTGACAGGAATGGAAGCATTTTTTATAGGACCCTGGGATGATATAGCAAGGTATCGTGGGGTAACAAACCTTCTTATAGATCTGGCTGACCGTCCAGAATTTATGCATATGACGGTGCAAAAGCTGATAGATATTAAAATGTCAGAGTTGGAGCAGTATGAATTATTGGATTTGTTTGAACAAAACCCCTATAGCTTGCATTGTACTGCTGCTCAGACCAGTGATTTGCCAAGTAAAAACTTTGATGGAGTCAAGTTTACAAGAAAAGATGTATGGGGAAGAGGTTTTGCTCAAATATTTGCCTCTGTTTCCAAAGCAATGCATGAAGAATTTGACATCGATTATATGAAAAAGACAGTTGGACAATGTGGCCTTGTTTATTATGGATGTTGTGAGCCACTAGATAAAAAGATCGACATTGTTGAAAAGATACCAAATTTACGTAAAATTTCTATCACACCTTGGGCTAATGTCGAGCTTGCAGCTGAGGCTATCGGTAGGAAATATGTCTTGTCTTCAAAACCCAATCCATCAGCTGTTGCAGTCTCACAGTTGGATAAAGAAAATTTAAAAAAAGAAATAGGCAAGATCTTAAATGCCTGCAAAAAAAATAACTGCAACTGTGACATTGTACTTAAAGATATTAGCACTTGCTGTAAAAGGCCTGAAAACATTTTCGAATGGGAACATGTGGTGATGGATATGGTTGAAAACTATTAGAGTGATGCATAAAAATATAGCTAAATTCCAGTAGTATTAGATACAAATATAAAGGATATTGTTGGGTATTGATTTGTTTGTGTCACATTAAATGAAGAAGCTACAGCTATGTCGCTTCTTCATTTCAGTGAACCTGCGAATGCATTTACAAGAGAGTTGTGGTATGAACATCAGGATATCCAAGGGAGAGATATAGTTGACTTAAGAAACAGTATACTTATTATCTAAAAATAATATTTTCCCTCTTGGGTCCATTTGAAATAAATTTAATTGGATAACCAATTTGATTTTCAATAAATTCAATGTACATTTTTGTCTTATAAGGCAAGTCCTCATATTTACGTATACTACCAATATCA
>DATCID010000156.1:0-5287 GCA_036507975.1 Ruminiclostridium sp. | reverse complement strand
CTATATTTATATGATCATATCCAAGAGGAGAAAGTCGTTTTACGTCATCATCGTCCACTGGATAACCTGCATTTCTGATAGCATCCAATGCCTTTTGCATATAGACTGTATTCCAGAGAATAATGGCGTTTGTAACCAATCCTAATGCATTCAACTGATCTTCTTGACCTTCACGGTGTGGTTGATGAATCTCGCCTTTTTTCCCGTATACAACTACTCTTTTAAGACCATTTTCTGATTCTCCACGGTTTAGCTGTGTTAAAATACGCCTACGATAATCTTTGTCATCCAAGAATGATAGTTCATAAGTGGTTTTAAAAATTCGTCCAAATTCTCCAATTGCACGACCCAGCATAGTTGGACGCCCACCTCTTTGCAACATTTTGATAAGATTTGTAGGATTTATAGTGCCAAGTTTAAGTGAACTAGCAACCCTAAGCATATCATCACAGTACTTAATTATAATGTCTTCATGTAATTTATTTTTAGATAGGTTATTCATAACACCATAGTCTGCATTAAAATCAAATCTCCAAATCTTTGAGCCGCCTATATCAGCAAGACGTGGACTAAAGCGATAACCCAACAATGCAAATAGACCAAATATAATATCATTGTATCCGGCGGTATCTGTCATTATTTCACGAGGGTTAATAGTTGTCTGTTGACCTAAAACCAATTCAAGCAAATATAATGAGTCACGAATGGTTCCTGTGATAATAAGTCAATTTAGTCCACTAAATTGATCACTAATAAGATCATAACTTGTTATCCCTCGTCCAATACCAAAATATCGTGGATTTGAACCGGCATAAATAGTTTTTGGTGTACAACAAATCTAATTCCATCTGCCGAAGCAACATCACCGTCGCCCCAAGCCTTAGCTAGAGTCAGTTTGGATAGAGATTCTAGAGATTCAACAAGAACCGCATTTGCCTGTGTAACGGTCTCGGTACGAAAGTAATTTTGTTCAACCCATGTTAATCTATCATATTCCAATGCAGATATACCTGGTTGCATTACAGGTTTAAGTCCAATATTACATGCTTTGGCTATGAGAACAGCACATATGCTAACAGACAAATCTTTGATTCTAGAATTACCTTGGCTTATATGTGTAAACTGCCCTGTAAATTTGGCCAATGCCGTTATCTCCAGTAATAGTTTTGGTAAATCAGTATTGGGAATTAGAGAATTAACTTGATTGCGCAATAATACTAAAGAATCAGATTCTTGAAGCTTATCAAGGTGCGAAAGAACAATCTTTTCCTTACCCTTAACGATATCAATCCGAACTTCTGGATTATTGTGCCAATTTGCAATTGTATTTTTGAATGCAGTATCTAAATTTCTCTTTAATGGATTCAAAGATTCTTCAGCATTTAATGACCATCCTAAGGTACTTAACACTTTAGTTTTAACGCTTTCCCAAGTAGCTCCTTGTAAAAGTTTGCTTCTTGGATCATTGTATCGGTCACTGTTTTCTAAATAAATATCATAATTTTTAATACCTTTAAGCATCTTCTCTATTACCCAGAAAGTATAAGGACAGGAACTGATTGTATTTCCTTTGAAAACAACTCTTTTCCAACTTGCTGAAATTCCCTCTGTGGGCGCATCATCAAATTTATTTTTTCCAGTCTTTGATTCTATATTCAGACTTCGGGAAACGCCAATAAATCCTATTTTGAATTTATTGGGCGTTATCCAATTTAAAATCGCATAGCAGTGACATTTCGATATAATTAAGATTTGCAGAATTCACAATTTACCAGTTATATTTTCCCAACCTAGAATAGCCATTCGTAGCACTTTTAAAATAGTTTTTCCCGAAGTCTGATATTAGAAAGGAATTCCCATGTAGCCAGAGTAGGTTTTCCTGCTGCAGATGACTTAAATTTTATGGTTTCTAAAAGTTTGGGAAGAAATCTACGAATGGAAGTGTAATACCTAAAGAGTTCTGTGTACTCAATAGACTGATCTATTGGTCTCGTTAAAGTATCTATCGTTCCAATTGCTAATTTTAACTCTTCTTTGGGTATACTTGAAAATATGTTTTCTCTTATTGTTTCATCAGGTACTTTTTCATCCAATAATAATTTACAGGCTTTGCTTAGTTCTCTGGCTGAGGCATCTATATCTCTCAAAGAACGCAGTCTTTCCTTTTGTCCTTTTCTGTCTGCACTATTGAATAATATTGAAAAATATCGCTCCATATAATCAATAACATCATCCTGAGAACTAATAGTATAGACTATAGCAAATGCAACTAATGTTGCCATACGCCGTTCTTCTGTCATCCTTTTAATAGTTTGTACTCTAGCCATTGAAGCGTAACGTGATAAAATATATACTTTTCCAATAGGTATGTTGGATATATTCCATTGATAAGCTCCTATTGAATAAATTTTTCTAAACCTCTCAATTGATTTCAAAAAACCTATAGGTGATTCATGGGTAAAAGGCTGACGAAGTCTTTCTAACCCTGTTTTATTTTTTTCATCTACCCTAAGCAAATTTTCAAGGGTTTTACGCTGCTTGGCATACGGAAGTGAAGCTAGTTTATTCCATAACCTTGAGGTTGCACGCTCACGAATTTGAGATATAAGCCTTTCTAAAACTGTAGCACCAGGCAATAATATTTTTTCGCTTATACATTTATCCATAGTAAGGTTAAAAATAACGCTTGGACGTTCAGATGCTAACCAAAAGTGATTATATAACCAACGAATCAATCTAAAGTGATAAGGTTGATCTGTAAAATCATGATATCCGTAAGTCTCTTTTATTTCAAGCTTGTGGCTCCAATGGGTTTTAGAAGCTTGATATAAAACTAGTACACTCTCACTTATATTAAGCTGATTGGATAAATAATGTATAACATTAGAGGGCACATCAATTGGATTTGTAAGAAAAGTTCCTAAAAATCGCACTGTTCCAAGCTGTAATGCAAATCCAAAGTGATTATGTTCCCCTTTTCGTCTAAAAACAAGGAGTTTATCTTGATCATCAAGTAGAAAGTATTTTGCTAATTGGTCTGATGTTAAGTCTTCACTAAACTTACCATATTTTTTTTCTTGTTCATGTGTTAGAAATCCAGCCGGCATTAAAAATACCTCCTATCAAAAACGGACGGTATTTAATAATCAATAAATTTGTTAAATATAGCTTAGAAAAACCTACTAAAATGGTTATTAAAACTATTATCAAAAACATATTAACATTAACTACCCATTATGATAATATTATATTAGAGAATCAAAAAAAATATGGGAAGATATTATAATTTTTCTAATTGACTGTATAGACACATATAATGATGAAAATAAATTATTGAAAGAAGATATACCCCGGTTTACGATGAAAAATTAATGGATTTATCGAATAAATTTAATGTTTAAAATTTCAATAAATTAAATTGAGCAAGTAATAAAAGATGCAATGTAGATTCCCATATACTAGTAAGAGATGCTTTAACCGCTGACGTTCGCGCAAAAGGTAAAATAACAGTTACAATGAACAACAGAATAGACAATCAAGTTCCTGTTGGAATAGCTGTACCAATGACAATAGCGCAAGCAAGAACTGCAACAGGTTCAGCTACCATTACAGGATTTGTTTCATCTGTAAATGGTAGCAATGTATTCATACAGGATGCCTTAGTGTCACCTACTGCGGGTATTTGTGTATATAACTCAGCAAAAAATACTATAAATAAAGGTGACCAAATCACAGTATCAGGTCCTTTATCCATGTATAGTGGGTTAGTAGAAATAACACCAGCTTCTGGCGGAGTAACAACGATAAGTACAGGTAATGTAGTTACACCTAAAGAGGTCGCAATTGGTGCTATAAGTGACACAATTCAAGGACAATTAGTAAAGATTAAAAATGCAAAGTTCACAAATATAGATAATTCCGGTTCTTCAATGATACAAGATTCAACAGGTACTGTAGCTATTTATACAATGCCAGTTGTAGCTGGACTCTCGGTGAATGATACTGCTGATGTAACAGCAATTGTAACTAGATATACTACAACTTTAGAATTATCAGTAAGTAGTGCAACTGATGTAGTTAAAACTGGAGGCACAGTAATAGCCCCACCAGCAGCCACTATATCAATAGTAGCAACTTCAGATGTTCATGGTAATGTATTAAATTTTGATTATGGTACAAATGCAGCTCCATCTACAGGACAGGGACTAGCAAAGGTTTCAACCTATGTTAATGGTTTAAGAACAGCTAATCCAAATAACGTAATGTTAATTGATAATGGAGATACAGTTCAAGGAACTCCACTTGTTTATTACTACAACATGATAGATAAGACTACTCTTTATCCAATGGCAGCAGTTATGGGAGCAATGAAATACGATACTGCAACGCTTGGAAATCATGAATTTAACTATGGTATGGATACTTTAAATAGAATTATAACAGGTTATACGAGCCAAGGTATGCATGTATTATCAGCTAATACTTACAATACTGACAATACAAATTTTGTAGAGCCTTACTATATTAAATCATTTACTGTAAATGACAAAACAGTTAAAGTGGGTATATGACCCTTCCCCAATAAACTGGACACTCTAAACTCGTAATATCTCTTGTTTTCGTACAATAACTTAATATTTCATTTTATGCTACTTTAGCTTTTCGACCAGCTCTATTATAATATTCTTCAGGTGTCAAATAACCGTTGGTTGCATGAATTCTCTGCCTATTGTAGAATACCTCCACATATTCAAATACTGCTGCACGTGCTTCCTCGCGGGTTTTGAAGTGTGTTCCATAAAGCCATTCGCATTTTAGTTTACCCCAGAAGGACTCCATAGGTGCGTTATCCCAACAATTACCTCTACGAGACATGCTGCATGTAAAGCCATACTTTTTAATCAGATTTTGGTAGTCAATTGAGCAGTACTGTGACCCTCTATCTGAATGCAGTAGAACGTTGGTGGGCCTTCCTGCGCGTTTATACGCTGATTCTAACGCACTAATTACTAATTCTTTAGTCATTCTTTCACTCATTGATAATCCAACAATCTTCTGCCCACATAAGTCCAATATCCCGGCTATATAAAGCCATCCTTCATCGGTCCACAGGTAGGTAATATCACTTACCATTTTTTCATTTGGTTTGTCCGCAATAAAGTCTCTATTAAGGATATTTTCTGCTACAGGGAGTTTATGGTTTGAATTGGTTGTAGCCTTGAATTTGCGTGACACCCTAGATCTTATACCATTCTCACTCATAAGACGTTCAACCCTCTTATGATTT
>DATCID010000155.1:0-7741 GCA_036507975.1 Ruminiclostridium sp. | reverse complement strand
AAGTTTTGCAACAATCTTTCTTTTCTTATATATTATTAAAATTACTCTTTACCTTTTACAATAAAGTTTTTATAGTGGCAGTGACTGCCGTTTAACACTGAAACACCAATTTGCCCTGTTAAATATGGTTTACAGTTATCGGTAAATTCCATTAAAAGTTTATCATTATTATAGATTTTGATATTCGGACCGATCGTCTCACATTTAAAGGTATACTCTTTTCCACATTCCCATGCAAAGGGAATACTGGAGAGCTCCTTATACCCATTGTCATTCTTATAAAGTATAAGCTTACTACTTGAAGAAAGTCCTAATGCGTAGGATCTTATAGCTCCCTGTACTCTAAAATTTATATTGTGATGATCTCCCAATTGAGGAAGCATTGTTGCTTCAAAGCTATAATCTTTCCAATTATAGCCTCCTGTATATGCTTCTGCGAAATCGCTACAGCTCCCGCTTAAAGCGCCTCCATCCAACTCCCATATTCCTTTTAGATAAGTGAACTGGCTTATTTCCTTATGAATCTTAGTCCAATGCTCTATGCGTTCTTTTGAAAAATCAATGTTATAATCAGGTACACCACAGAAATCAAAGTCATCAATGTAGGCGATCATAGTATTTCTGATCTCCCAAACACCACTGTTATTTGTTTCAAGGACTGTGAATTTTACTCCAGCTTCCTCTAGACAAGCACCGTTCAAAGAAGGGATACGATAAGATAATTCCATCCACTCTCCAGGAATAAGATTTACTCCTTCGGATTCACTATATTCTCCGCTATTTACATCTTTTACATAAATCGTTGCAGCTGTCTTGAAGGAATTACAAGCAGGAACCATAACAAAAGCTTTTATTGTCTGTCCTGGGTATAAAACTGGTGAAAAACAGGGGTCATAACGGCTATCATTAAAATCCGAGGGGATGTAGTAAGTCTTGTTATAGACGCGCACCTCATTTCCGCTGGATAAAGGTTTCACAGCTATTTTGAGAGCACCCTTGCCGCTGTGCGAATATTCCGTTGTATTCTCTAACAAATGATTAAGACTTACGCCTGTATCAGCAGACAATCTGAAACCATGTGTTGAGCCAGGAAGTTCAAAATTAAATCTAGCAGCTTCTCCAGAAAGGATTTCTTTCCACTCTGTGGGTGGTTCTTCACCAGCTATCTTATATGCGAGATTGGCTATATAGTAGACACACCATGGCAAATCCAATATATTCAAGCTACCTATGACACTAGAACATGCAAGAAAATCATTAATTGGTTTTCTCCATTTAAAATCAATTCCTTCCAATCCCTTCCAAACTCCCATTATAGTTGCAACGTTACCTACATTACAGTCTGTGTCCCAACCGCACATATTACATATATTAATTGTACTAGAAAAATTCCCGTTTCCATAGAGAAGCGAAAGTATCATAACAGCAGAATTCGGAATGATATGGCAAGCACCAGGATAACGGTCATAACCGAAGTTATCCTTAATGTATTTGAAGCAATCTCTCCAATTATCAGGATTGTTCTTATGATATTTGATTATTTCACGGGTAATTCTCGTGTATTCACAATCCGATGGAATAACGGATAAACCATCTTCTAGGATTTCCATCAGATCATTTTCTATAAACGCAGCACTGATACATGCGGCAATGAACATTCCACCATATACACCGTTTCCACCATGAGAAACGCTGGCAGCTTTTTCAGCATATTGTGCTGCAAGCTTAAAATCACCTGGAACTACAAGACCCCAGGTATCAATAAAGATTTGTCCTCCTATTTGCTCCGCAACAGCGGCACCATTTTGCTCAATAGAGCCTGATCGAGGAGCCATAATACCATTTCTCAGATTGAGATAGGCAGTGTGTTCTGTAGATTTGCCATAGCCACCCCACCAATAGAAGCCATGTTCGAAAGGAGCATAATTCAGCCAGGTTAGCCCAATTTGCTCTGCTGTTATATCGGAAGTATGGGTATAATCTTCTAATGCTCTTAGAAAGAACATTGGTCCATTAGAGTCGTCATCAGCAGCAAAATTTTTAAAATCAAAGAGGTAGTTTTCTACTTCTCCATATACTTTTTCAATGGCTTCATATGACCAACTTTCTATGTTTGAGCCATGTCGTATACCTATAATTTTTCCCAACCATCCGGCATAGATTTTGTTAATATAATCTTTTGGTATTGTATTCATAAATGACCTCCTATTATTTTATGTTTATTCGTTGCATCCATTTTTATTGCATCATCAATACTATTTACCGTTTGCTACTGTAATAAAAAATATGCTTTACACTCGGTAATCCGTATATCATGCATTCAAATAATAAAAAAATTATTTTATAAAAACCGCTGTTCGTTTTGCCAGTTCTGAAATATTTACAAGCCCGAATCCATCTACACCAGATTTAATCTTATCATTTAGCGGGTCAATCCATTTTTCAGGCAATGCTTTCGCGCCTAGTATCATACCCACAATCGAACCCACTGTAGCACCGTTGCAATCAGTATCAAGCGCTCCCATAACTGCTATGGCAACTGTCTTTTCAAAGTCATGCCCGCCATAAAGAAGTCCGATACAGACAATCATTGCATTGGATATTGTATGACACCAGTCATACTTGTTTGTCTCATCATAAATCACATGGATTTTATCAATGGCTTGCTGCCATGTTACGCCGGATTCATACCACTCAACAACCTCTTTTATTGCTTTTTCAAGTCGACAGTTTTTGGGTATCTCCGATAATCCGATTTTTATAATCTCTTCAATGTCGTCACTGATGGCCGCATGGGCTAACATTGCTGCAACAAACATTTCTCCATATATACCATTCTTAATATGGGAGATACTTGCATCTCTCCACGCCATCTCTGCTGCACGTTCAGGATTGGCCATATTTATGTACCCGAAGAAGTCTGCCCTGATTTGAGCACCTATCCACTCTCTGAATATATTATCTGTAATGGCCGATTCTGGTGGAAATATACATGCTACAAAATTCCTGTATGCAACTCTTTCAGCAGTTGCAAGGTGCAAAACCGGGAGATTCATGAGCCATGTTTCAGCAACATCATCAGGAGTAAAATTCTCACCATACCGTTCTAGAATCTTAAGTCCGATAACAGTGTAATTAGTATCATCATCCTCCGGCATATTCTTTGTGTTGTTTATCCAATGTTTAACTATTCCATCATGAAATTTGCTGCCATTTGGTTGAATATCATATTTTTTTATAATCTCCTCAGGGATTTCAGAAGATAGATACCTATTTATAGGATAGTTGTCAGTATCCTTTAGAAGACCATAAATCCTATCTCTCATCCAGCCCTCTATTGGTTGCCCGAGTAAGCAGCCCACACACCTTCCAAGCCACGCTCCATAAACCTTATTGTAAATCTCATCCCTCGAGAGCGTAAGCTCCTTTTTCCTATATCCTTCTGAGCGCTGAGCCCTAATTCCTTCCAAATCCGATGGCTCCACATATGGGTAATCTACTTTTGCTGGAATATTAATTATTTCTTTAAAAAGCTTACAGGCAAGTAACTCTCTTTCAGGATTTTGCCTGTCCAACGCTATTATTCTTTCAACCTCTTCTTTGTAACCAGAAACATCTTTACCCTCATCTGCGCTCTGCTTTAATTCAAAAATTAAATAATCTGCTGTTTTCATATATCTCTGTTCTCTTAGCATTAGTCTCTCTCCCAATTCTATTTTGCTTTTTAATCTATACTGGTATATTATCATATATAAATCATAATATCTTACGAATTGCGAGGATGTTCTATGCAAAAACAACTATCTGAAAGAAATACAATTAAATTTATAGATGTTCCGTTGAATGACCACTTTCCGGTAAAATACTTTGCCCACACACAAAAACATACGGACTTAATAAGGCTACACTACCACAATTCATTTGAAATCGGTTTATGCTTGGAGGGCTGCGGTACGTTTTTTATTGAGAACAAGGCCTTATCCTTTAACATTGGTGATGTATCTTTTATATATCCCAGTCAGCCACATATTGCGCAAAGTCCCAATGGACTCCCTAGCAAATGGCTTTTTATCGATGTTGATTTGGGCACACTTTTTGCTGATAATAAACTATTGATTAAAAAGCTTTGGGAGGATAAACAACAAATTCCTTATATCATGCATTCCGATCATCATTTAAATCTTGTTTCAATTTCTCAAATGATTGTGGAAGAATTGGAGCAGCAAGAGCAAAATTATGAATTGGTTGTCAAAGAATTATTTTCAACTTTTATTTACAAACTGTCTCGTTTGTGTAATAACAGCAGAGATAATTTACCTACTTTATCGGATGCATTCTGGTCTATTTCACCGGCTCTTACGTATATTTCACAGAATTATTCAAATGAAGTAACCTCGAATGACCTGGCAAAAATATGCAATTTAAGCGAAACTCATTTTAGAGTCTTGTTTAAAAAGGCCATCGGTAAACCACCGCTTCAATATCTTGCCTATATTCGTATGAAGATGGCGAAAGCTCTGCTAAAATCCACTGAATTTTCAGTGCTTTGTATCGCGCAAAGTGTTGGATATGACAGCATTTCATCCTTTAATCGGACTTTTAAAGCTCAGTTTAGCCAATCGCCTTCCACTTACAAAAAAATGTCACTCTGATACACTAAATTATGAATAAATCATATTATCTTACAAATTAATGGTTACTTTTCCATCAGCACAAATTCAAGAAGCTCACTGACAGGAACTGTTGCTAGTCCAATAGCAGTATCAGCACACCCATAGTAGATTTAGAGTATACCATCCTTAACTACATTGCCGGTAGGAAATACAACACGGGGTATGAATAAGCCGAATTTTTCATAGTACTCTTCTGGTTCCATAATAAAGCTTTTTGCTCTAGCCTAAACCTTTTCTGGATTTTCCAGATCTAAAAGTATTGCGCCTACTCTATACACATTATCCTTATCAACCTCCCTAGAAAGCTTCTCAAATCATTAATGCGAATTAACTGATCTTCTGTGGCCCCTACTATACCAGGTTCATCTAGCCAAGTTAAAGCCATCTTTTTAGTGAAAAGTTCAATCTTTGCTCTTTCCATTTTCAAGAACTCATCTAGTGTATTAATCAGCTCATAATTCTCTTCATCAACTTTATATGTTGTAGCTCCCACTCGCTCTTCAACTATTCCATATTCCATTACAATCACTCTCCTCAAGTTATTTTTAAATTTCCTGCTCATAATCTTCTTGATTATCTTCGTCTGATTCCTCTGCTGTATCAAATTCAGAGCCTTTTTCAGCATACTTTTCATTTTCCTAAAATTGTGGGTTTTGCTCATATATCTTTTTTCAATATCAGGAATGAGGTTACTTATTTTGCTTTTAATATTTTCTAATATTTTGGTATCATCATTTGTGTTTTCACCCAGAGACTCTAGCTTAACTATCCCAGCATACAAAGCTATCCTTTCCGTCTCACTGAATAATTTATCTTTACTAACTAGGCCAGAACGAGCAGCAAAGTCTTCCTTTGCGTCTTCATAATTATCATCAAAGTAGTGACCCGTATGAACTCCATTCCCATCACCACCTCTATCCTTTTCCCATGTAACATACTTGATGCTTTCAACTTTATGCATTGTTGAATCTAAGCTGGTTACATCACAAGCAGCCAAAACCACATTATTGTATTGTGCAGCAACTTATATTTTTCAAGACCTTTAGTTTTCATCTGAGGTGCACTTAGAAAATTTTCTTCTTGTTCCTGTAAATTATCAATCACATTTAATATGGTCTCAACTTCTGAACGGTCACCTACATTTTTGTATGCAATTGTATTGTTTTTACAATTTATATCACACAAATCCTTTCCATTCTTGGTTACCCATATTTTATTAATATCCCAGCTATTTTCTTGCTGTTGGTATTTACAGGTGTTGCACCGTAACCTCTAGATCTTAGTTTTCTAATAAGTTTCGCAGCTACACTCTGCGAGATAAATTCAGTGTTTCTTCTCATTTTTTTCTTTCTCCTTTCGCTTATGTGATATAATTCTATTAAATACAAAAGAATACTCACATTGAATGTTCCTTGAAAGCCAGTATTTGCAGTGATTCTAAGCATATTTAGCATTTATGTCAAGAGGTGCTTTACCGATACCGAAATAGGTAGGTAGGTAGGTAGGTAGGTAGGTAGATTTATGACCTTTCTCCTTTAAACTAGATATTGTAAACTCATAATATATAATTTTACACCATGCCGAACTGCACAAAATATAAAATACGTCCAGTTTACATAAAATTTGCAAATAAGGCTAATGGGAAAAATAATAACAAAGCAATAGTTTACATAACTTCATCCCATAATTTTAAATTTACTAACGAGCTTGTAAGTATTGTTAAATTAATTATTTATTTTTTCTGCAGTTTCAGTCCAAAATGGAACTTCTGCATAAACAAGAACAGCTTGTGATGTGATACTTTTTTTGACTCTTTGAGAAAAAACCTAGTGCTTCCTTTAATATTGAATTAGCTCTTTCAATTTCCTTTATTTTCTTCATAAATCGGATTTCTTTCATATTTGTAGGGATTAACCCTTGATTACCACTTCTAACAAAGGCAATGTCCTTATGCTCTTTCTTTGCATTTCTCCAACCAGTTAAAGTGCTTGGTTGTACGCCTAATTGTTCGGAAGCTTTCCCGATTCCAATCTCGTAAGATAATTTTTCTTCTTCTTCTTTAACAAAACGAATAATGTGCAACTTTGACAAATGAAATAGCTACCTAGATACAGCCCCCAATAAAAAAGCTAAATTTCTTTATATCAGTTTCACATAGTCCTGTGCACCATAGAAAAAGCGATGAACGATAACAGTCTTAGTCGTTTCATCAACCATATAAACCAGCACATAGTTTTTTATAGTCGCCTTTCGATAGCCCTTTTTTTCTAAGAAAGAATCATGACACCGTTCATACACAAACGGATTGTTTTTCAAATGGACATAGCATTTATCCACTTCATCGAGAAAATTGGTAGCTGCTATGAAGTTTGCAAGTTGAATAGCAATGTACGAAACTATATTATCCAAATCACTGTGCGCAAACTCCGAAACAACCAGCCTATACATTGTATTTTTCTCTTATACTTTTCAAAGAGGTATCTCCATCCAGCACTTTTCCTTCCGCTATTTGCGCCTCGGCTGCAGCCAATTTGTTATACACATCCAGCATTAATAATTTTTTCTCGTACATTTTAACGCTCATGATAACCATATTGCCATAACCGTTTTTGGTTATATATATAGGCTCGATCGCCTCTTGGCACATTTGAGAGATTTGGCTTGTATTTTTTAAATCTCGAATCGGAATGATTTGCGGCATAACAATCAGCCCCTTTCTGTGGCACTATTGTACCATAATTATACCATAATCACAAGAGTATCCTTCAATTTCTTATAAAATTCCTGATATAATCAAGAAAATAATCTCCCGGATGCGTATAGTACTTCATACTGAGAACGTCCTTCTATGGGTATGCAACTGCCATTCGGACATTTTTTCGTCAAGAACTTATAATTTAAACGATCTAAGCAATTTAAAATGCCCCGCTTTCCATGTAATTCTTAGTAAGTCTTTGAATATAATTTAAAACACCTGCACAGCGCCTTTTTCTAGCGGTGAAACAAAGAAATGTTTTCGCCGCTATAGTAGGTAACTGCAATATCTCAAGCAATGCTCATTTGTTACG
>DATCID010000154.1:0-3809 GCA_036507975.1 Ruminiclostridium sp. | reverse complement strand
TGGTTGTTCTTTGAAATGAGGCTGTCTATTCAAAGTATAACTCATAAGCCAATTTGAATCTTTCACAGTAATGATACCACCTGAAACAACCTTTCCGCTAAATGGATCACGTTTGCAAATTTTTTCTATATATTTAGGGATTCTCTCATCAAGTGTGGTAATTGTAGAAGATTCCCAGTTTGTTTCTTTAGTACTCGTGCAGAATTTATCAGGTCTACCGAAGGCTGTATCTTGCTTTGCGATATTTCTCCAAAGCTCCCAGCATCCTCCTGTAGAGTTATTAAACTCGGGTGCATGGTTATCGTCACCTAGTGAAGAATTTTCTGTACAGCTTCCATTAGTAATAAACACCAAATCATCTTTAGTAAGTTCAATGGATTCTTCCTTGCCGCCATGGTTACAAACAATTTTTCTCGCAAGCTTTTTGCCATTTTTAATATCAAATACAACATTTGTTACCAGGGTATCATATTGGAACTGAACGCCATGTGCTTCTAGGTATTTTACCATTGGTAGAATTAATGACTCATATTGATTGTATTTGGTAAACTTCAAAGCAGATAAGTCTGGAAGGCCGCCAATATGATGAATAAATCTCTGAAGGTAGAGTTTCATTTCCAATGCACTGTGCCAGTCTCTGAAGGCAAACATTGTTCTCCAGTAAAGCCAGAAGTTAGATTTAAGAACTTCATCTGTGAACACATCAGAAATCTTCTTGTCATACAAATTTTCATCTCGAGTCATAAAAAGCTTCACAAGTTCCTTTGAAGCTTTTTCACTTAGTCCAAACTTTCCATCGGTATGAGCATCCTCACCTCTGCTTTCCGTCACTCTCATCAAAGAATAATTCGGGTCTTTCTTGTTCAACCAATAAAACTCATCTAAAACGGAAACGTCATCTGTCTCAATAGAAGGAATAGAACGGAACAAATCCCACAAGCACTCAAAATGGTTTTCCATTTCACGCCCACCACGGATAATAAACCCCTTTTGACTATCGTTAATACCATCACAAGCTCCTCCTGGGAGATTAAGTTCTTCAAGAATATGAATGTGCTCACCCTTCATCTGACCGTCGCGCACCAAAAAACATGCAGCTGACAATGATGCTAAACCAGCACCAACCAAATATGCAGACTTTTTATCCACATCAGTCGGTTTTAAAGGGCGAGCAAATGCTTCATAATTTCCATTGCTATAATACATTGAACATACCTCCTAGTCTTTACTTTATAACTATATTATAAAAACTTATTCTGAGGATAACAATATACAAAATAGCCAATGTGTCCAAAAAAGCCTCTCAATTTTAAAATTTTGCTATACTATTTATTCTGCAAGTGCATTAACTTCCTTATATTCCTTCAAACCTGTATAAAGCTCGCCAAGATAAGGATTTCTCTTTGTCTTAACTACTTTGTAAATCATGTAAACAAATACCGCTATATTTACAGCTAATGCTGCGAAACTAAATGCAAATAATGGTACTGTATTGTAGGATGAAGCAACAGCAAATGCACCCTTATCAATGAAGGCTGGGAAGGTCTGTGCAAACATACACCATATAGCTAGCGTTTGTGCACGATGCTGTAGCCATGCTCCTTTTCCCACAGTAAAGGCGCAAAGGGTTGGAGCGAGTAGTAGAGCAAGCCCGCAATACCAAGCATGACCTGGCAGGCAGTTATAGGTATAAGCAAAATTCCATAAGTCGTAGGCTATTATCCAAAACCATAGCATATCAGGCCACAGCATATCTTTGCTGCCATCTTTAGCCGTCTGTTTTTTTATGCAAATTCCAAGCCAGCCAGTTATAGTTATAATGTTTAGGATACCTGCTACTGCATTCATGAAATTCCAGGGACCACCAAGTACATACATGGCTTCATCCACTAAATTCCCTCCACCTGGATATTGAATACCAATTTGGAAATCACGGATCACCGCCTCCATAATGTTTATAGCAAGGATAAGTGGAGGAAAACATAATGCCCATTTTTTATCAGATAATCTCCACTCTTTACCTGTCAATTTATTTTTCCATTTAACATGCCTGATACACCAAAAACCTATACATCCAGCTGTAGAAGAATACACCTTTGCTAAATGGAACCAGTCCGTATAAGTTGTATCCCTGAGTACTGTAAACCATAATATTGAAAGCGTTAGTGGTAAAATAACAAAACTGAAAAAACTAACATATTTCCACCTACGAGCTACTTCATTAAAGCCAAACAGTGCTATAAAAACAATTATCCAAACACCCCATACACTTAATGCTGATGCCCCCTCTGCGTAGTTGAAAACAAACATATTATTACCCCCTTAATATATACATTAGTATTTTATAACTATATTGTACAATTTTTAACAATCGCTCTTCAATAGACAGAAAGATGAAAGTGTCTATTTAGGACACTTTCATCTTCTTAAAAAAGTTATTCTTTTATTTCTTCTTTTACAAAAGCAGCCACAGAGCGAGGAATACTTCCTTCTATCATGATCAAAAGCTTTTTAAGGATAATTTCCGGCTCCTCATCCATTCCGTCACTTACCCAGTCCGTAATTAACCCATTAAACACATGTCTATAAAAATTTACGATGAAATTTTTATCTTTCTCCTTTAACTTTACTCCAATTTTTTCAACACACTCATCAACTACATCCTCCAGCAATCTGTTAGAAAGATCTGTAAGGTAGGTATTGGCTTCAGGCCAATAAGAAGAATTATACACATGCATAATCATTTTCGAATTCTTCTTCAGATAATTCATTGTAGCCAGAAACCCTCCTCCCCAGTTTTCAAAGGTTCTGTTTTGTGCTATTTCTATTGATAATTCTTCAAAAAATATGAATTTAAAAACATTCATGATATCAGTAAAGTGATTATAAAAAGTCTGCCTGTTTACATCGCAGTGTTCACAAATTCCCTTCACTGTAATCTTGTCTATAGATTTCTTGTTTAATAATTGTTTAAAAGAGTCAATTATTGCAGCTTTAGCATTCTTTTTCATAAACTTCTCCTCTACTTTACGGGGTCAGACCCCTGGGTAATTATGTAAGTTCCTCAATGTTCACGAAATTAAATCCTATTTAAAATGTAACGTTATATCCACTATTTCAGAATTACTGCCAATCCTTACAGGAGGACCCCATGTTCCTGCACCGCTGGAAACTACAACCTGCAAATTTCCTATTTTTAAATATCCATAGTCAATTTGAAAGATTTTGCTTGTAATGAAATTAAAGGGGAACAGCTGTCCCTTATGGGTATGCCCGGATAGTTGTAAATCCACTCCAGCAACCCTAGGTTCTTCCAGGTCGATTGGCTGATGATCCAATACAATCACCGGGAGTTTCATATCCATTTTTTCCATAGGGGTCGATAAATTCTTGCGTTTCTGTCCACTAATTCTTTCATAAAACTTGTCTTCTCGTCCTATGAGATAAAAACTGTTGTCTATTTTTACGCTACTGTCTCTTAATACATTAACTCCTGCTTGTTTAAACCTATCTATTCGATATGATGAATCACCCTTTTCGTCATAATCATGATTTCCTAAGGACGCATAAATCCCATATTTGCTTTTTATCTTTTGGAAGTTATATTCCATAACGCGAAGCTCATAAGGCTCTGTATCACGGTTGGCATCAATAATATCTCCTGAAATCAAAACAATATCAGGGTTCATTTTATTTATTGTATCTACTAATTTCTCCATGCTTTTGTCCTCTAACCCACTGAGGTGAATGTCCGATAAGAGCGCAATACGGAGCTGTTTCAATAAACCTGCTTGTTTGGCAACATTTAT
>DATCID010000153.1:0-21148 GCA_036507975.1 Ruminiclostridium sp. | reverse complement strand
AAACAGTACTTTCTTTGCCGCATTCAGGGCATTTGCAACTATGCGGTTTTGACTTAATATAAATATGCAAGGCTTTTTGATCTTCTCTATGATCATATATGAAATGGTTTCGATCTAAAAGGAACGAATAATCCTGTGTTTTATGATACTTCATTTCATCATCACATCCTTATATTTGATACCTTATTATACCATAAATACCCAAATATTAGAAGTGTTAAATCAAAGAAAAAGCAGATTTTTTTATACCTGCTTTTTCTTCATGTACCCAAAATTCAGAAAGAACCACAGAAACTATATCTTTTGGGGATAAAATTTCAGACAAAATGGCTGAGGTTGCAGGAAGTTGGCATTTCATAATTTCTTTTGGTGTAATTCTTTTGTTCTGGATTATTTTAAATACTTATGTTTTATTTAAATCATTTGATCCATATCCTTTTATTCTTCTTAATTTAGTACTGTCATGCATTGCAGCATTACAAGCTCCTGTAATTATGATGAGCCAGAACAGACAGGAAAAGAAAGATAGGATTCGTGCTGAAAATGACTATAAAATAAATTTGAAATCAGAACTAATTGTAGAAGATTTGCATAGCAAACTTGATAAGTTAATTAGTAATCAGGAACGTATCATTCTGCGATTGGATGAAATCGATAACACGAAGTAATCTAAAAATTAGCATGCATAATTGCAGGGATAGTTTTATGCTGCAGTTGCAAAGCATGATAACTTTTATTGTGTTAATTAGTAAATACCCCAGCTAATTAGTCCATGTAATGACTATTTCCCAGCACCAGTCAAATTAATTATGTAGGATAGATAACAAGATTTATATTAAAAAGTAAACCTCGTTTCTGCTAAAATAAATACTAGCAGAAATGGGGCTTTAAATATGGTGAAATGCTGGTGAGTCCCTCATTTAGCAGGAAGTATGTCAATTATACACCCCTTCCCCTCCCTTACCTTTGCTGTACTAATGGAGAAAATAAAGCACTAATTTGTACCAGGAGTTAAGGCGGAATTACAAATCAGGAATATATTTTAGGTATAAAATGTTATGTTAGAATGCAAAGCACCATTTTTTATGGTTTCTACGTTACTAAATTCCTAAATATATGGTATAATATATGTGTAAGGGTTTTTTTCAACTGCCTGACTCCGATATTGGTATGAATTATTCGGAACTATAGAGCCGGAAACTTAATTAATGAGTTGCCTGCTGTTTTTATATTTGTATAGCGAAAAGAGGATATAATGAGTAATGCGAATTTGCAAAAGTTAGTTGACAAAGCTGGTGAAATGGCTATGCATAATATTTGGGGAGAAAAAGCACACAAAATCAATGTTGCAATCCTCAAGTTAGATCGTAATAATTGTGCTGCATGCACAAGGTTAGCAAAGTACTATAAGCTTAATGATAATATTGCTGAAGCAAAAAATATGTATTTAAAGGCTTTAGATATTGAACCAGAAAACCGTGGAGCCCTTAACAATTTGAATGATTTTGAAAGAGATCAAAACGAAAATGAATATGTTGACAAAATAAAAACCATCGGAGAGTTGTTCAAGGATGGGCATAAGTGTCTGCTAAAAGGTAAATTCAAGCTCGCTGAGAAACTATTTTCAAAAGCTTACAGTATTGAGCCATCATTAACATACGCTGCTAGTCTAGCTACTGTATATAAAAAAACGGGCAAATTTGATGACATAGAGAAATTATATACACAGCTCATTGAAGAAAACCAAATACCAGAGGATGTTGAAGCTATAAATAGTGAATTTAAGCTGTTACGGATGAATACAAAAATTGTGTTTGAATAATCCGTGGGGGTCAATTAAACATAAATGTGTTTAGACTTGTACCAAAGTATCATAAATATTAGATCGGAGGTGGTTTATATGGGAGATAAAAGCCCAAATAAACGGGAAAAGAAGAAGAAGAAGTCAGATAAGAAAATAATTGTTCCTACATCATCGCTGCCTTCAGCGAACAAACCAAAATAGATTTATTTGTGTAAAAGTAATTATAAGTGATTCAATAATTGGAAATAATGTTTATATAGGTACTAGCAGAAGAATTATTGGAAGTATGCTATGGCATTGGGTTGAGGATTCTTTAGACAATGCTTTTCCCCCATGGTCATTGTTTAAGGCATATGAAGTACTAAAAATATAGAATGCAGATATGAGGAGATAATTATATGATATATCCATCAATCGGTTCATTGTTAGAGAAAGTAGACAGCAGATATACGCTGTGTATTCTTGTGGGTAAGAGGGCAAGGCAGTTGACAGACGGTGCACAGGAGCTTACTAAGTGCGATTGTCATAAGGCAGTAACTATCGCAACAAACGAGATTAATGAAAGTAAGATAACTTACGTAAGAGCTAATAGTGACCTTAAATAGTTATTATGGTGCAGAAGATAAATATATTGCTCTTGCTAAAATAGATTGGACGAATTACTAGACGAGCTTAAAAAATATTCGGCTTAAATGCGAAATTAACGATATTTTGAAATATGTAATAACAATATTTAGAACACATTCGTATTCGTATATAATCTGGAAATAATTTTACTTTAACCTTGTATAAAGAGGTAGAATGTGTTAAACTGAACAAGCTAATTATAATATATAACTAATGGATTGATTTATTTTTGACAAAACCTCCTTTGATTGATTTGGAGAGAGCTTGCCTCAGGAATTTTTAAATCCAAATAATTAAGGAGGTATATAGACATATGGCAGATAAGACGATTACATGCAGGGATTGTAATTCAACTTTCGTTTTCAATGAAAGTGAACAAGCATTTTACAAGGAAAAGGGTTTTGAAAACGAGCCACAAAGATGTCCTGATTGCAGAGCAGCTAAAAAGCAACAGCAAAGAGGAAATAGAGGCGGCAGCAGCAATGGCGGCGGCGGAAACGGTAATAGAAGCTTTGGCGGCGGCGGAAATAGGTGGTAATTAAAAAAGGAGAGTATTAACTCTCCTTTTTTAATAAGCTTCGGCAAATGGTAGCAATATCAGTGCTGAAGTGCCAACAACAGAGCTAAAACATATATAAAAGTGGATTGCTTTTTTATGATCCACTTTTATAATATTCTTCAACAGTATAATAATGGTAAATTTGGAATAATTGCTAAGGAGGCGTTCAATATTAGAAAAAACGAATTGCTTATGAATGAGGATATTAGAGATAAGGAAATCCGACTTATTGATTCTGATGGTTCTATGCTGGGTGTTGTACTTACAATAGATGCTCAGAAGCTAGCTGACTCAAAAAATTTGGATCTTGTTAAAATAGTACCAAATGCAGTACCACCAGTGTGTAAAATCATAGATTATGGGAAAAGTGTATTTGAACAGGCTAAAAAAGAGAAAGAAGCTAAAAAGAATCAGAAGGTTGTAGCTCTAAAAGAAGTAAGATTATCTGCAACAATTGAAGATCATGATTTTGAATTTAAAGTAAAAAATGCATATAAGTTTTTGCAGGATGGCGATAAAGTTAAAGCAAGTATAAGGTTTAGAGGCAGGGAAATGAGATATACCGTAGCAGGGAAAGAAGTTCTTGCAAAGTTTGCCGAAGCGGTAAAAGATGTTGGAATTGTTGACAGAATACCAAAGCTAGAGGGCAAGAGTATGACAATGATAATGAATCCTAAAAAACCGTAAGAGCAATTATTATTAATTGGAAACATATCGTTCAGGGATATTTAAGACTCAGATTCATATAAGCATCTCTGTTAAGACTGTTGTGGTCAATGAATTGAACGAAAACAGGATTACTTATGTAAGAACAAAATGTGATATTAAATAGGTAATTAACTGAATGATTTCAAGATATATCTGTTTTAAATATACTTATGAAAGCACAGTCAAAATTTTGACTGTGCTTTTTTGCTGTCTTTAGGAGCGACTGATTTACATGGTTGATAAAAAGCTCTGTAAGGATGACTGAGGTATACGACAACGAGGAATACTACTTATTAGTTTAGTTTGAAAAAATGTTGCTACGATGTTATGAAAGGAGCTTGCCAAATGAGCATAGGATATGCGTGTTTGACCGTTGGAGTGCCACAAACTGCTCTAAAAAGCTGCATAAGCAAAAATGCAAGCAACGAAAAACTGTTGGACTTAATTTCCTACAATTTGAATTCTCTTGAAAATACAATTGATTATAATATTGAAAACGACATAAGGCTTTTCAGGATTAGTTCTGATTTAATACCATTTGGTTCAAGTCCTGTGAATAACCTCCCATGGTGGGATGTATTTGCCTCTCAACTTCTATTGATTGGGAAAAAAATCAGAACTAGCGGTATGAGGGTTTCTATGCATCCCGGACAGTATACTGTATTGAACTCTCCCCATAAAGAAGTTGTAAAAAGGGCTATTGAAGATTTGAATTATCACACACTAGTGTTGGATAGCCTTGGTGTGGGAGTAGAACATAAGATTGTGTTGCATATTGGAGGCATCTATGATGATAAAAGGATGGCGATACAGCGGTTTGTAACAACTTACCATGGACTGTATGATGCAGTTAAGCAACGGGTTGTTCTGGAGAATGATGATAAATCCTATAATATATATGATGCGCTGGAAATAGCTACAATTCTGAAGGCACCCATTATTTTTGACAATCTGCATAATAAAATGAATTCTTGCGACGAGCAAAAGAGTGAGTTCTACTGGATCAATGAGTGCAAAAAAACATGGCAGAAAAAGGATGGTCATCAAAAAATGCATTATTCCCAGCAAGATCTAAAAAAGAAAGCTGGATCGCATTCTAGTAGCATACGGATTACTGAGTTTATGAGTTTTTACGAAGAATTAGATAGAAAAGACATTGATATAATGCTTGAAGTGAAGGATAAAAATCTTTCGGCGTTAAAATGCATTAATTGCACAACGGCAGATAAAAATATCAAAGCGCTTGAGCTTGAGTGGAGCAGGTATAAATATAAAATTCTTGAAAATTCACCGTCAGATTATGTAGAAATTCGAAAATTACTCCAAAACAAAAACAATTACCCTGATATTTCGTTTTATAATTTGATAGAAGGAGCTCTTCGAAAGGAAAGTATAGCTGAAAATTCCATAAATGCTGCTCTGCACATATGGGGGTATTTTAAAGGAACTGCATCAGATAAAGAAAGAATAAGTTTTTTAAAGAGTATTGAAAATTATAGACAAGGAAAAACTTCCAATAATGCGATTAAAAATAGCTTGTTGAAAATGGCTGTTAAATACCAGAAATCGTACCTTTTGGGCTCCTACTATTTTGTGATTTAAATAATAACTTCTAAAAATTTGAGAAGGCGTAGACGTGCTTAAATTTGATAATGCTTAAAGTGAATATTTGGACATGCTAAAAACGAATAAAACAAATGACGAATAGCAAAAATATTATTTAAGAGTTTAATAATAAAACACAATTTTGTGGGAAGGTATTATGTAGTTATTCATAATTATCAACTGAGGGTTTATTATGGAAGCAAAGAAAGCTATTGAAATAGTTACAGCTGCAGGTGAAATACTTTTGAGCAATGGAGCTGAAGCATACAGAGTAGAAGAAACAATTACAAAAATATGTAATTCCTATGGACTACGTGGTGAATGCATTTCAACATCAACTGGTCTTTTTATTTCTGTTGTAGCCGCAGACGGGGAGATGGTTACCTCAGTAAAAAGAATTAAAGTAAGACTGGTTGATCTCTATAAAATCGAGCTAGTAAATTCTTTTTCGAGAGGATTGATTAATAAGCCTGTATCCTATGAGGAAGCTAAAAAAATATTAAAAGAGATTAATAATGCACCAAATTACAAACTTGGAGTTAGGCTGATGGCAGCATGCATGACATCATTTATATATACTCTTTTCTTTAATGGAACTATTTTTGATGCTTTGACATCAGCCATTATCAGTATTGGAATATATCTAATGCTTGAAAAAATATCTGAGGTTGGTTTTTTCCAGTTTTTAGAATACTACCTTTCTGGTTTTATAATAGGAATAGTTAGCTTTACTGTGGAAATTTTAATACCAGCAATAAATAAAGATAATGTTATAACTGGGTCAATTATAGTTCTTCTTCCTGGAGTTGCACTAACAAATGGGATAAAGGATTTACTTTATGGTGATTTTGTTTCAGGTACGGCAAAGTTTGGTGAAGCAATGCTTATTATAATTGCTATGAGTTTCGGAATAGGAACAGCACTTTCATTATTTTTGAAATGGATGTGAATAAATGTTAAAACAGACCATACTAGCATTTTTTGGCAGTATATTCCCAGTTATACTATTTAACATAGATAGAAAAAAAGTTTTTTGGGCTGGTCTTAGTGGGGTTGTAGGATGGGTCGTGTATTCACTCATATATTATAGTACTAATAGCCCAGCAATGCCTTCTTTTTTTGGAGCTTTTGCTGTTGGAATATATAGTGAAGCTATGGCTAGAAAATTTAAAACTCCTGCTTTCGTATTTTTAATACCAGGTATATTTCCCCTTGTTCCAGGGATTACTGCCTATAATACTTTAAGATTTATTGTAGAAAACAATATATCTGAAGCCTTTAATAAAGGAATTCAGACTGTTGTCGTTGGTGGTGACATAGCCTTTGGAGTAATGCTCTCCACTGCAATATTTAAATTCATTTCTAAAATAAGAAGTAAATCACGTAGTTCTTAGAAAGAGTAAAAAATATTACAAAATAATAATAATACTCTATAAAATTCTAATTGGAGGATGTTTACCATCTGATGTGATTGATTTCAAGGCCGTTGTAGAAAGCAACAAAGCAATAACAAAATAACTGAGCAACATCATAAGGACAGGAAAGTAAGCGACGCAAATCATGCGTCAGCCCCAATCAGATATGTAGCCTGGTAGTAATTAGTGCGAAGAAATTATAAAATCAAAAAAGTACCCTAAAAGATAGACTTTTATATTATTGACTATCGTATAGGGTACTTTTTTTGTACTTGAGTCGTAAGTTCTATTAAAACTTCTTTTACTTAATTGTTACTAGTCTTTTTTTAGCTGCCCTCATAAATATTTTAACTATTTCATTAACTATTAATGGAATTAAAGCAAATACTATAACTATACCCCAATCACTTAAGCTTAAGCTATGTACCTTAAATGCTTTTGCAAGGAAGGGGATATATATAACTCCAAGCTGAAGAATAAACCCTATAATAAATGCACCAACCAGGTATATATTAGAGAATAAACCAATTTGGAATATCGACTTAGTAGGGTTTCGCATTGCAAATGAATAGAATAACTGAGAAGCAGCAAGTACAACAAAGGACATCGTTCTAGCATATGTGAGTGCCTCTTCAGGTATGTTTTTTGAGCCTAGGTTATATCCATGTTCATGCAGCCCAAAGTAGAAGGCTAGTAAAGTTAATATACCTATTAATGTACCCCCGATAATTGCTCTAATTCCTGCTCCATTTGAAAAGAAGCTCTCTTTAGGGTCTCTTGGCTTTTGTTTCATAACATCCTTATCACCAGGGTCTAAACCCAGTGCAATAGCCGGTAGTGTATCTGTTATTAGATTTATCCAAAGAATCTGTGTCGGCAATAGCGGTATTGGCCAAAGGAACACAATAGAGGCAAATATTGTAATAACTTCTCCTAAGTTGCAGGACAGTAGGAATATAACAGTTTTCTTTATGTTATTATAGATGTTTCTACCCTCTTCAATAGCACTAACTATCGTTGTAAAGTTGTCATCTGTCAATATTATATCACTTGCACCTTTAGATACATCGGTTCCGGTTATACCCATCGCAACACCTATATCAGCATATTTTAATGAAGGAGCATCATTTACACCATCACCAGTCATAGATACAATATTTCCTTGTGCTTTGAAGGCTCTTACTATTTTAACTTTATGCTCTGGAGACACCCTGGCAAACACTCTGTAATCATTGATTCTTCTTGAGAATTCTTCATCTGAAAAATCATCTATTTCAGCACCTGTTAAGCTCTGCTCTATTGAATCTGCGATTCCGAGCTCTTTTGCAATTGCTACTGCAGTATTTTTATGGTCACCAGTAATCATTATAGGTGTAATACCTGCAATTTTTGCTTCCACTATAGAGTCCTTAACTTCGAGTCTTGGAGGGTCTATCATACCGACTAGTCCGAGGATAGTTAATTCTTTTTCCATGTCTTCTGGTTCTATTAGGCTACTTGTGTCCTTAAAGGCAACTCCGAGAATCCTTAAAGCATCATCAGACATTTCTTCAGCTAGCTTCAAATAGTTTGCTTTCATATCTTCTGTTAATGGAACTATCTTGCCATTAACAAGAGCACTATTCGAAATTTTCATTAAATTGTCTAGTGCACCCTTGGTATGAACTCTATAAGCATTTCCTTCTTCATTTAATGTTGACATTAGTTTTCTATCTGAATCAAAGGGTTTTTCAGAAACTCTCTTATTTATTGTATTTAAACTTGCTTTTGAAAGATTATACCTATTACCTAATATAACTAAAGCTATTTCAGTAGGATCTCCAGTGCTTTGACCATTTTCATAGGTAGCATCTGAACATAATACAAGAGACTTAATCAATTCAATTTCATCATTAGAAGCTTCAAGAGAGGCTTCTGTCTGAGGCACATCTGTTAAGTTATTAAGTGTATAGTGTTTCACAACGGTCATCTTGTTTTGGGTCAGGGTACCTGTTTTATCTGAGCATATAATATTAACAGAACCTAAAGTTTCTACCGCTGGTAGTTTTTTGACAATAGCATTAATCTTGGACATTTTTGTAACTCCAAGCGCTAGTACAATAGCAACTATAGCCGCTAATCCTTCAGGTATTGCTGCAACTGCTAAGCTAATGGCAGTTAAAAACATTTCAAAGAGATCTCTTTTCTGGATTAGGGCAATTATAAATATAAGAGCACATATTCCTATGGCTACAAAACCTAGAACTCTACCAAGCTCATCCAATCTCTTTTGAAGAGGAGTCATTTCATCACTATCTTCATCAAGAATCTTTGCTATTTTACCAATTTCTGTTTCCATAGCTGTTGCAACAACAACGCCTTCACCTCTACCGTAAGTAGTAAGGGTAGACATGAATGCCATGTTTGCCTTATCACCTATTGGTGTTTTTGGATCTTGAAAAAACTCTTTTGCATTCTTGTCTGAAGGTACAGATTCGCCAGTTAAAGCAGATTCTTCTATTTGAAGATTTGCACTTTCTATTAGTCTTAAATCGGCGGGTACAAATCTACCAGCATCTAAAATGATAATATCACCAGGGACCAGTTCTTCTGAATTAATTTCTTTCACTTCTCCATCACGTCTGACAAGAGCTATTGGAGTGGTCATTTTCTGAAGTGCTTCAATTGCTTTTCCAGCTTTATACTCTTGAACAACTCCAATTACTGCATTTAAAATAACAACTGAAAGAATGATAATTGCATCCACATATTCACCGATTGCAATGGTAATTACAGTTGCACCCAAAAGAACATAGATAAGCATGTCCTTAAGTTGAGCAAAGAATAGGAAAATTAAACTTTTCTTAGGTTTGCTTTTTAACTTATTTTCACCATACTTATCAAGTCTTGCCTTGGCTTCTGCGCTTGAAAGACCAATAGAATGATTTACATCAAGCTTTTGTAAAACTTCCCCTTGAGATTTTGAAAACCACATTGAAAACACCTCATTTAATAAATTTGAATCAATTAAGTCACATAATTATAATATATTATTTGATTTACTTTTAAATATAATGTGCCAATTTTGTAATCAGGCAATTTTTTTTATAAAAGACTGCTACTTTATTTATTTTCTAACAAACTTATGATTATTGTTTGTAATACAGTGGTATTATATATACTATATTGATTATAAGTTATTTTACCATAAATTTGAGATATGTATTAGTACTGAAATTTATTGTGACATAATTAACAATGTAATTGATTAATCTATCATTTTTTGATATAATATGCTGAAAGATGAATGCCAGAAGATGATTAAGGAGAGAGCAATGGGAAGCAAAATTGTAATTATCGGTGCGGGTTATGCTGGTATATTGACAGCAAAAAAACTAGCTAAGAAATTTAAAAACAATGATACTGTTAGTATTACTATTATTGATAAAAATCCATTCCATACCATGCTTACTGAACTTCACGAGGTAGCAGCAAATCGTGTTGACGAGGATAGTATAAAAATTAGCTTAAAGAAGGTTTTTGCAGGAAGGAAAGTTAAAGTAGTACTTGATACTGTGAAAACTATTGATTTTGAAAATCATCTTATAACTGGAATAAATGAAAAATATGATTATGATTATATTGTAATAGCTGCAGGATCTCAGCCAACATATTTTGGCATTCCTGGTGCAGAAGAGTTTTCGCATAAGCTTTGGTCATATGAAGATGCAGTAAATCTTAAAGACCATATTCATAATTCATTTAGGAAGGCTGTATGTGAAACAAATCTTGAAAAAAAGAAGAAATTGTTATCTTTTTATGTTGTTGGAGCTGGTTTTACCGGTGTTGAAATGGCAGGTGAGCTTGCTGAATATGTTCCTATTCTTTGTGAAAAATATGATATTGATAGAAGTCTTGTGACTATTTGTAATGTAGATATTCTTTCACGTACTGTTCCAATTTTGCCAGAGAAGCTTTCTGATAAGGTTGAAAAGCGTCTGAAAAAAATGGGCGTTATAGTAAGGCTCAATACCAGCGTTTGTGGTATTGGACCTGATTTTATTGATGTAAAAGTTGGAGAAGAATGTACACGCTATACTGCTGGAACTGTAATTTGGACTGCTGGTATTGAAAGCTCTGATGTTACTAACGAAGCTGCAAAGTCTCTAGAATCAGCTAATAGAGGACGTATAAAACTTGATGCGTTCCTTCGTTCCCAAGATAATGACCGTGTATATGTTGTTGGAGATAATATGTTCTATATACCAAAGGGGGAGGAAAGACCTGTTCCTCAAATGGTGGAAAACTGCGAACATAGTGCTGATACTGCAGCACAAAACATAGTCTGTGCAATCACAGGTAAGGGTGAAATGTCTGAATACAAACCATCCTTTCATGGAGTAATGGTTTGTGTAGGAGGACGTTATGGAGTTGCTAGGGTTGGCTTGCCTAAGCATATGTTTAATCTTCCGTCTTTCCTTGCTATGCTGGCAAAGCATTTTATTAATGTAATTTATTTCGTTCAAGTATTAGGTTGGAATAAAGTATTTAGCTATTTAAAACATGAGTTTTTTACTATAAGAAATTGCAGAAGTTTTGTAGGTGGGCATCTCTCAAATAGAAACCCAAGCTTCTTATTAGTTCCGCTTAGAGTATGGCTTGGAGCTGTATGGTTATTTGAAGGAGTTACGAAAGTAGTTGATGGCTGGTTTGTTTCACCAAAATTAACAGATTTCTTTGGTGGTGCTAATACCTGGTACAATAGCATTCTCGGTGGAGCTGGAGCAGTTGATGGAACGAGTGGAGCTACCACGGCAGAAGCTGGCGCAGTAGTTGGGAAGGGTTTGGTGCAAATAGCTACAGCAACATCAGGTGCTGCACAAGAAGTCGCAAAGAGTGTTGGAACAATTATTCTTAATTTTAACTTTTTAAACTTATTTCATATTATTTTTGTTAGTGGAAAAAATCTATCAGAGTCAGTTTTAAGCGATTATGCATTTAAAATAAATGTTCCTCTTATGAATTGGTTTGTTGATAAATTGATCCTTCCATACAATTGGGTTCAGATATTTATGCAAGCCTTTATAGTTATAGCAGAAATTCTAATCGGACTTGCATTAATTGGAGGATTATTTACAACACCTGCTTCAGCATTCTCATTAGTGCTTCATGGTATGTTTGTATGTACTACAGGTCTGTTTTTAGGAACCTTCTGGATGATATTTGCTGCAATTGCAGTATTGTTTGGGGCTGGAAGAGCATTTGGACTTGATTATTATGCTATGCCATATTTGAAAAAACAATGGAGAAAATTGCCATTTGTAAAAAGGTTGTATATTTATAATGACTAAAGAAAATATAGAAAAACAGAACAATATCGAGCATATAACATATAGTACTGCGATGGATCTTGTAAAAAAAGAAATATATATAGCATTATCCACCGCACCTATCCTTATTCGTAAATATACTGAGCATTTGATGACTTCAAGTGGTAAAAATATTCGTGCCATTGCTTTAATTACTTGTGCCGAAAATGAGGATGGATTTATCCATCCTCATGCTATAAAATTTGCAGCAGCTATTGAACTATTACATCTAGCAACGCTTGTTCATGATGATGTTATAGATAATGCAAACATTCGAAGGGGAGATTTAACACTTCAAAAAAAATATGGAAAAAGAACTGCGGTTATTTGTGGGGATTATCTATTTTGTATGGCACTCAAATTAGCAGCAGCTATTTCAAATAAAGAAGATTATCTCAAATTAGATATGCCAGATTATATGAGCAGGGTATGCCTTGGTGAATTAAATCAACATGTTAATAGCGGGTTTTTAGATTTATCTGTATACCAATACCTAAAAATTATTTCTGGTAAAACAGCTGCACTTTTTGAAGCTTCGTTTTATGCAGGAGCTATTCTTTCTGAAAATGATAAGTTGGCTATGAGAAAATATATGAGATTAGGGCGATATATCGGTATGATTTTTCAGATGGCTGATGATTGTATGGATTTTGAAACTACAGAAAACATTGCTAAAAAGCCAGTCCAATCCGATTTTGAGCAGGGAGTAGTTACCCTACCGCTTATATATGCTTTTAAGAATATGATAGGCTTTAAAGAAAAAGCTAAAAACAATCAGTTATCCAGAAATGATATTAATGCTGCTGTTGCAAAGACGGGTGGACTTAGCTTTACACGAATGGTTTCAAAAAAATATTATGATAAGGCTTTAATTATCATCAATGAACTTAAAATTACTGAGACTAAAAGGATAAAGCTAATATCCATTTTGGATAAAGCTTCTGGATTGTCCTAAAGGTAGGATGGGTGAAAAACATGATTTATAGATTTTTAGATTACGTTGAAATTAAGACTAAAATAGCCAGTTTCTTCGCTTTTTTAATGACGATAGCATATATTTTTTACATTGAAAAACCTATAAATTGGAAGCTAACTTTATTATTTTTCGCTTCTATGTTTATTTTTGATTTAACCACAACGGCAATCAATAATTATATTGACACAAAAACCAATCAGCAAACATTAGCGTTTAAAAGAAATATAGCACTGACCATTATTTTAGTGCTACTGGGAATTTCTACGGTGTTAGGATTATATTTAGCATATCTCACGGGTATAGTTATTCTCATTCTTGGAGCAGTTTGTTTTCTGTGTGGGATTTTATATACGTTTGGTCCAGTTCCAATATCTAGGCAGCCGCTTGGAGAAATATTCTCGGGGATTTTCTATGGTTTGTGTATTCCATTTATATTGTTATATATAAACTTGCCAAAAGGAACATTTATTTCATTAGAGATGAGCTTTACGACCATTAGACTTGATATGAATGTTATTCCTATAATGACAGTTCTTTTGTTATCAATTATACCGGTATGTACTACAGCTAATATTATGCTTGCAAATAATATATGTGATCTAGAAAAAGATATTGCTACAAAACGTTTTACATTGCCGTATTATTTAGGCAATAAGGCACTTTACTTATTCGCTGGAATTTACTATTTGTCTTATTTTGCTACTTTACTTATGGTAATATTAAAGGTACTATCTCCTATATGTTTAGTTTCATTACTTACAATTTTTATAGTACAAAAGAATATCGGTCAATTTTTTAGAATTCAAGATAAAGAAAAAACGTTTAATTGTTCAATTAAAAATTATATTATTATAATGGGTGCAATTACACTAATGATTTTCATTAGCGGTCTGGTAACATAAGGAGAAGGCGCAAATATGAAGTTTTTTAAAAAAACTGATCTACTGGTTGTTTTAGCAATTGTTTTGATTAGTATAATATCATTGGTTATTTATAACAATATCTTTTCAGATAAACCTGCTAAAGCGGTAATTTATTATAAATCAGAGCTTGTTGAAACAGTAGCTTTAAATACTGGAATTGACAAGACATTTTCAATTTCACAGAATAAACATGTGGTATTCCATTTGTATAAAGACGGAAGTATTAGTTTCGAAGAATCTGATTGCCCTGATAAGGTATGTATAAAAGCAGGAAAACTTAATAGTATTGGTGAGACTTCAGCTTGCTTACCTAATGAAATAATTTTGAAAATTGTCCCTTTAAAAAATCGCAATAATGATGATCTTGATATGATAGTAGGAAAATAGGAAGGTTTAAAACGGTTAATATGGCGGATATACCAATGAATAAATCTACAGCTAACTTACAGAAAACCAAACTTTTGGTTTTAACTGCATTACTTTTTGCGATTGCTTTAGTGCTTTCTGTAGTTGAAAACTCTTTTCCAACCATATCACTTCCAGCTCCAGGAGTAAAGCTCGGTCTATCCAATATAGCCGTAATGTATGCGCTGTTTTTTTTAGGTAAAAAACAAGCTTTTACAATAGCAATTTTGAAAGCACTGTTTGTATTTATTACTAGAGGCCCAATTGCTGGACTTTTAAGCTTTAGTGGTGGAATTCTGTCATTAGTGATTATGTCCTTATTAATATTAATATTTAAAGACAAGATATCATATTTTGTGCTTAGTATTTTTGGATCAATATTTCATAATGTAGGACAATTTATTACAATTTCATTTATATATACAAACATGTATTTATGGTTTTACCTTCCGTTTCTATTGATAGCAGGTGTGATTGCAGGAATGGCAACTTCTACTTTACTAAGGTTTATTCTACCAGCTTTTAAAAGGTTGGTTTAAAATAAAAAAAAATATTTTGGAGGAATTACTATGAAGAAATTACTATCACTTGTACTGAGTTTGACATTGGCAATGGCTGTACTTGCTGGATGCGGCGGAGCATCTGAAACAAGTACTACAGTAAGTACTGCAGCAAGTACGGAAGCAAATGCTACAGTAAGCACAGCAACAAGTACTACACCAAGTACTGATGCAAATGGCGATTCAGTAAAAACTGGTCTTGCTGTTGTTTCATCAATCGCAAAATCTACAGATGCAGGAGAAAAAGATGGATTAGCAGAGGTTGACTCAATAATTGCTGCTGTTACTGTAGATAAAGATGGCAAGATTGTTAAATGTGCTATTGATGCTGCTCAAACAAAAATCAACTTTTCTGCAGCAGGGAAGATAGTTACTGATTTAAAGGCTGAATTTAAGTCAAAGCAAGAACTAGGTACTGAATATGGTTTGAAGGCAGCTTCAGGTATAGCAAAAGAGTGGAACGAACAAGCAGATGCTTTTGCTGCATATGTGGTTGGAAAAACTGTTGCTGAAGTAAAGGGTATTGCAGTAACTGCAGAGGGTGTCACTTCTGATAAGGAGCTAGCTACTTCTGTAACAGTAAAGATTGGTGATTTTATAGCTGTAACTGAAAAGGCTGTTTCAGGTGCTCAAGATTTAGGAGCTAAAGCTGGCGACAAGCTTGGTCTCGGTGTAAATACAAACATTGCTGGCTCTTTAGATGTTGCCGATAAAGATGGCCTTGCACAAGCATATTCCTATTATACAGCGACTACTTCAGGTGCTGATAGCAAAATAACTAGCTGTGTAATTGATGCATCTCAGTCAAATGTCAACTTCTCAAAAGTGGGTAAAGTTACTTCCGACTTGAAGGCGGCTTTAAAGACTAAAGATGAGCTTGGAACTGAATATGGCATGCTTAAAGTATCAAAAATTAAAAAAGAATGGAATGAGCAAGCTACTGCTTTCGCTGCCTATGTAGTGGGGAAAACTGTTGATGAGGTAAAGGGAATCGCAATAAATGCGGATGGGGCTCCAACAATCAGCGAATTGACAAGCTCCGTAACAGTTCATATTTCCGATTTTACTGCAACAATAGAAAAGGCTAACGCAAAGGCTAAATAGTAATATACATAAAATACTAAAAAATACGCAGAATAGTAGTAAAACATATGAGGGGTAGTTATTACTACCTCTCTATTATTATTGAGGTGAGAAGTTGATCAAAAAAATAGTTGCAACAATAATTACAATTACATTACTAATGAATATGGCAGCTTGCGGTAGTGAAAAGAAAACCCGATATGAGGCTGAGTTTCTTGTACTATTTGATACTATAACTAAAATAGTAGCTTATACTGACAGCAAAGAAGAATTCACAAAATATTCTCAGCTAATTTATGATAATCTGAAGGAATATCATCAGCTTTATGATATCTATAATAATTATCCTGGTATTAATAATATTAAAACTATAAATGATAATGCTGGAATTAAACCAGTTAAGGTTGATAAAAGGATAATTGATTTACTCCTTTTTGGTAAGAAGTGGTACAAAGATACAGATGGCAAAATGAATATTGCTTTTGGTGCTGTACTGAAGATTTGGCATAAATATCGTACAGAGGGGATCGAAGATGAGGCTAATGCCGCCCTGCCACCAATGGATAAACTTAAGGACGCGACTAAACATACGGAAATAAATAAAGTGATAATAGATGAAGCAAATTCTACGGTTTTTCTTGACGATTCCAATATGAGTCTTGATGTTGGCGCTATTGGGAAGGGCTATGCAACTGAACAAGTAAGCGAAATTGCTATAAAAAATGGTTTTACATCTGGACTAATTAGTGTTGGCGGAAATGTCCGTGCAATAGGTAACAAAGGAGTTAAAAACGAACTGTGGAATTTGGGTATTCAAAATCCTGATAAGGAAAGTGATAAATCAGTTATAAAAATTGTATATCTGACGGATTTATCTCTTGTATCAAGTGGAGATTATGAAAGATATTATATTGTTGATGGCAAGCACTATCACCATATAATTGATCCGGATACATTATTCCCATCAGTATATTTTTCTGAAGTCACTATTATATGCAAGGATTCTGGAAAGGCAGACGCACTATCAACTGCAGTGTTTAATATGCCTTTTGAAAAAGGACTAAAATTTATAAATGATTTACCTGATACAGAAGCTTTATGGGTAATGAAAAACGGTGAAATTAAGTACAGTGAAAATTTTAAGAAATTCATTAAGGAGTAGCCGAAAAGGTGAATAATATGCAATCATTTAATGAACTTTATAACCGTTTGGCAAAAGCTGCATTAGAAAACAAAACACAGGAAGAGCTTGAAAAAGTGCGCCAGCTTAATTTTGACTCGCACCAACTTGACTGCCTGCTTCACCCTAACCAATATGCTCCAGTTTTGCGCATCGGTGAGTGCAACTGCTCTGAGGAGGAAAGTGCCACTTGTACCGGTAAGTGCATGTTTGACGCACTGGGCAAGGACACAAAAGGCAATGTGACAATTAACAAAGATTTGTGTGTAGGATGTTCTGAGTGTATTGACAACTGCAAGTCAAAAAAGCTAGTGGATAGCAAGGATATTCTACCCACACTTGAAGCGATAAACAGCGCAAAAGGTCCAGTATATGCGTTGATTGCGCCCGCCTTTATTAGTCAATTCAGTGAGAAAGTCACCCCAGGCAAGCTTAGAAGTGCTTTTAAGCAGCTTGGTTTTGCAGGTATGGTGGAGGTGGCACTTTTTGCAGATATTCTTACGCTCAAAGAAGCACTAGAATTTGACCGCAGCATTTTAAATGAAAAGGACTTTCTTTTGACAAGCTGCTGCTGTCCAATGTGGATTGCGATGATACGCAGGGTGTATAATCAGTTTGTTCACCATGTTCCAGGCGCAGTATCTCCAATGATCGCTTGCGGGCGCTCTACTAAGCTGCTAGAACCAAACTCAATTACTGTGTTTATCGGGCCCTGCATCGCAAAAAAGGCAGAGGCACGCGAGCTAGATATTGCAGATGCAGTTGATTTTGTTCTAACCTTCAAGGAAGTGCAGGACATTTTTGAGTTTGCCAATATTAATCCTGCCGAGATGCAGGATGATCCTCGTGAACACTCCTCAAAGTCGGGCAGAATTTATGCTAGAACTGGTGGTGTAAGTGAGGCTGTACAAAGCACTGTAAAGCGTTTAAATCCAGATCGCATTATTTCGGTTAATGCGCAACAGGCAAATGGAATACCTGCATGTAAAGAAATGCTTAACGCAATAAAAGAGGGGAATATAACTACCAACTTTCTAGAGGGCATGGGCTGTGTAGGTGGCTGTGTAGGTGGTCCAAAAGCTATTTTGAACCGTGAAGACGGGCGTATAAATGTCAATCTATATGGCAGTCAAGCAATCTACCCTACACCTGTTGACAACCCCTTTGTAATAGATTTACTGCACCGCTTGGGTTTTGACACAGTGGAAAGTCTTATAGAACACAGTGATATTTTCACTCGGAAGTTTTAGTAGACAGAGGATGTATTAAATATCAATTGACGTAAAGCATGTTTTAGGTAATAATTTAAAATGTAATTATATGGGATAAAGCATTATATTAAATGGAGGTGTTGTTTTGAAAAAAGTAGTTATTACAGGTGGTTTTGGACTTTTGGGAACACATGTAGTTGAACATTTTGTGGAATGTGGATATGAAGTTGTTAATGTGGATATTACCAAGCCAATTGATCCAGGGAACCCAAGGGATCCAAGGGTGAAACATATTACAGTAAATTTGAAAAATTTAGGTGAATGCTATGGCGCATTGGCCGAAGCTGATGCTGTTATTCATTTGGCTGCCATTCCTGTAGCATATAGTCATCCAAATGAAGTAACATTTGAGAATAACGTTATGTCTACATACAATGTTCTTCAGGCTGCAGCCGGACTTGGTATTAAAAAAGTTGTGATTGCATCTAGTGAATCATCTTATGGGATTGTTTTTGCCAAGAAATACTTGGCTCCTCAATATTTGCCTATTGATGAAGAGCATCCGCAACTACCACAGGATTGTTATGGGCTGTCTAAGATTGTAGCTGAAAAAACTGCTGAAATGTTTAATCGCTTGACTGGAATGCAGGTGGTTTCACTTCGTATCGGTAATGTCATAACACCCGAAATGTATAAGAAATTTCCTGATTTTATCCATGATCCTGAAAAACGCAAAGGCATACTTTGGAGCTATATCGATGCCCGTGATGTGGCATCAGCCTGCATGAGGGCTATTGAGGTAGATAATCTTGGGGCGGTTGCACTCAATATTGCTGCGGACGATACAAGTATGGATATAAAGAACGAAGAACTAATAAAAGCTTGCTACCCAGATGTAACAGATATTAGGATTCCACTAGATAATTTTGAAACGCTTTTGAGCAATAAAAGAGCAAAGGAAGTATTGGATTGGCAACCCATTCATCAATGGCGTAACTACGTTCAACTTTGAAGGTAATTCATTTTTGCAAGTACATTTACTAGAGCCAGCACTAATGACGATGGTGTCATAGAGAGGCTCTAAATGCAGCTTAACGAGGGAGTTAATATGGAGAAGAGAAAATTTGGAAAGACAGGTTTAAAGACTTCTATTTTAGGATTTGGTGGATTTCATCTTTTGGAAATACCAGTCGCAGAGGCCCATTATCTATTAAATAAGTATTTGGATGAGGGTGGAAATTACATAGAAACTGCAGCTAGCTATGGTGATGGGGAATCGGAGCGCAAGATTGGACTGTCTATAGCCAGTAGACGTAGCGAATATATTCTCGCTACTAAGACTGGTGAGAGAACAATGCAAAAATATCTTGATTCTCTCGACAGAAGTTTGAAAAATCTTAGAACAGATCATGTTGATTTGTTAATTATGCATGGAGTTGGTACGATGGAGGAGCTTGATACCATTTTAGGACCTGACGGAGCGCTCGAGGGAGCTCTTAAAGCACAGAGTGAAGGTAAGATAAAGTTTATCGGCATCTCGATGCACGGACAGCCTGATGTACTGATAAGAGCATTGAAAGAGTATCCCTTTGACGCAGTTATGACTACAATAAATTATTTTGATCGCTTTAATTTTCCGGAAATACAGGATGAGCTGGTTCCACTAGCAATTGAGAAGGAAGCGGCAATAATTCTTATGAAACCAGTGGGTGACGGACTCCTCTGGAAATCAGCTGCTCAAGCATTTCGGTACGCTTTTAGCCAACCAGCTTCTGTTATAGTTTCCGGCATAAATAATAGAGAAATGTTGGAAAGTGATTTAAAGTATGCCAAAGAGTTTAAGCCAATGACGACAGAGGAAATAGAGCTTCTGTACAAAAATGCTCCTGAACTTGGCAACTATGTTTGCAGACAGTGCAATAAATGTCTTCCATGTCCAGAGGGTATAGCCATTCCAGAGATATTTAAGTACGAAGGCTACTTTGACAGGCAAATGGCTGATGGGATTATCACAAATGTCGCAGAGTATGCACTTAGAGAAAGACTTCGGTTTTGGTTTGGTAATAAAGATATGGCCAAAGAGCGTTATGCAAATATGGACATAAAGGCAGATAAGTGTACACAATGTGGTGCCTGCGTTCCTAAGTGCCCATATGGAATTGATATTATTAGGAAGCTTTCCCTAGCAGATTATAAGCTTGCAGGTAAAGATATCTATTAAGTTATGCTGTGTAGCTCAGAAGAGGCTTATAGAAGACACTAAGGCCAATGTAAGAGGCAGTAATTAACAGCACATCAGCACATAACTATCAGAAATAAGAAGGAAAAAAACTAAAAGAACCAGAAATTAATCTGGTTCTTTTTTGCTACATAAATTTATAAACTTCACGCAATCCAGCTTCATCTAATTTAACGAAATTGCCAACAGTACCGTCAGCATTAAACCTAGCGTTTTTTACTAAAAAAGAGATATCTTCATATTTTCCGCCCAATTCAGACAAGCTTGTTGGCAGGCCTAGAGATGAAAAGAATTCTTTTAAAGCATATATTCCTTTAATGGCCGTTGCTTCCTGATCAAAAGGATCATTTTCAACTCCAAAAACCTCGGTGGCAAAGCGCACAAATCTTGCTATATTATTTTTATAAACAACTTGCATCCATGCAGGCAGAACAGCAGCAAGTCCTGCTCCGTGAGCCACATCGTATAGGCCTGAGAGTTCATGCTCGATTGTATGACTAGCCCA
>DATCID010000152.1:0-2549 GCA_036507975.1 Ruminiclostridium sp. | reverse complement strand
CCTGATTTGTACCTTTGAACGTATAAACTGCATTGGAACATCATAAGATGCAGAATCTATAGAAATAGTAGCATCAAGATTGACCTTTCTGGTTATGCGGTTCATAAAACATTCGTTGAGCCATTCATTGCTTTTGGGAAGCCTTATATGTCCCATGCCCCGCTTATAGCGCTCCATAGGAGTTTCACCGATAGTTTTGTTTATTGTGGTATTTCGTTTGCGGACATAATCTGTAAGTAGGCGATTAAGTTCTTCTAGCGAAGACACTTCAGTTGCGTCAAAGCCGTTAAGCCAAGTGTCTTTGATGGTTCGAAAGCTTCTTTCTACTTTCGCTTTACTAGCTCCATCCCTAACTGGGGTGTGGATTTCTACAATAGCAAGAGAGCCACAAATCAGAGAAAGCTGCTCATTGGAGTAAGTGGATCCATTGTCGAGGTAGAGTTTGGTACAAAGCCCATAACGAGCAATAGTATCCTTTAAGACCAACTGGAAGTTGAATGCATTGTCATTGTAGAAAAAACGTGCACCAACAATTAGGCGTGAGTGGTCGTCAATAATATGGATTAGGTAAGTACGTCTAAGCTTACCATCTTCGCGTATATAGGTTGTATAACAGGTATCGGCTTGATACATATCGCCAGGAAAAGCTGCTTCAAAAGCTTTTCGATCCTTTTGGTTTAGGTTAATAGCAGACCTTAAGTTATTGTGTTTTATAAAGCGTTGAACACTGCACACAGAAACCTCGGATTGGTTGATGAAGCTATCTTCAATTAGCTTGTTGTAAATGAGTGTAGCGTTAATTCTCGGGAACTTTTCCCTAAGCCTGTAGATTTCACAAATAGCTGACTCATTGAGCGCACGTGGAATCCCAGTATCAGATCGTTTCTTTGGCATCAAGCCATCCATACCTGATTTGCGGTAATATGCTTCCCACTTTTCAAGGGTTTTATGGTCATAGCGTATAATCTCACCAGTAGGGAGCGTCAGCTCATTTTCCGTGATCCTTCGGTAATAGGCAGTCTTGGTAGGTTCGGTAAAGACACCTTGAATGACTGGAGCAATCAAGGCAAATCTGAAATAAGCCATTTCAATAATAATTTTATCGCTAGTTTGTTTTTTCATAATGAATCCACCTCCAAGTATATGATAATGCTAGAGGCTATCGGAGGCTATTACGAAATCATGTAAAAAGTAAAAGAGAGATTATGGATAAATCAAGCAGAATTAAAGAGTGCAGTTTTAGAAACGCCTTGAAGAAAAGACTGAGCATGGCTCTTAAAGAAAATCTCTAAGTCTAAGGAACTGCTAATGGATGGTAATGAAGATAAAAAAACTAGTGGATCTTGTGAAATATTCTCAAGGAATCCAAGCCAAAGCTTTTTATGGATAAGAAAGAGATGCTTCCACGCATAGAGGGTTGACGGAGAGATTTGATATTTATCACAAAGTGTACGAATTGTCATATGTGACAAATAGTAATCCCGCAAAACACTTAATATAAAAAGTAGGCTGTAGGAACCATAGGGAATGATAATTTCAGGCAAAATAGCATGGGTATGTTTGCAAGATGAGCAAATAAGCCTTGTAATGGATATTTCATATGCAATCGTTAACCCTTTTTCAAAGGAAATGAGATAACGTTTGTACGATGCATGATAGGACCAATCAGGATGCTTAGCTCCGCAAATGGGGCATGGAAATAGTAGGGAGGAGAGTTTGTCCATTGAAAACTCTTGCATAGCTGCACTAAATAAAGCCTCAGCAGAAAGTTTTTTTAAATTAAGCTTGCAAAAAATCGTAAATACTCTTATCATAAGCTTGTGTTGTTTGGTGTGCCTTTCGCATACCATACTTAAAGAGAAAGAGTGTTAAGCGGCTGAATGCAAGACATACTCTTTCTCTTTTTGTACTTTATAATTAATAATAAGGAATTTCGAATGATAGGTCAATAGAACCCGATAATAATATGCAAGAACTTACAGCATAATCCTATCGGATTGAAAGAAGGCACGAGAAAATAATTTGATGTTTTTATACGGAATAGGGTAAAAATAAATCGCCGCACAACAATGTAGCGAGATACTGAAACATGATTGTGGCATTCTATATGCTTCTACTGCTTTTGGTAAAACTGTTGCTGCCCTTGATATAATCGCAAAGAGAAGGGTAAGTACATTGATTATTGTAAATAGTATTGAACTTCTAGAACAGTGGGAAACAAAGGTTGATGTGTTTTTGGATTTATCAGGGAGAAAAACTGGGAAATTAGGCGGGGGAAAAAAGAAGCCTTCTAGGTTTATAGATATTGCCACAATTCAAACACTATATAAAGCTGAAAACCTTAATGAAATTCTGGATTCATATGGGCAGGTAGTAATTAAGGTAAGATATACTGATTTGAATAAGGGTAACCGTGGGAATAAGTTAGCTCATGCTTTTATACCCAAAAGAGTAATCCTAAAAACTGAGAATTATAAGGAAGATAAATTTAAAATCTCAGATTACTACCAACTTATTCAAAATGATGATAATAGAAATAACTTGATTAT
>DATCID010000151.1:0-68135 GCA_036507975.1 Ruminiclostridium sp. | reverse complement strand
CTATAAAATACAACCTGTTTTTCATTTATGCTCTTTTTCATTTTCTTGCCGGTGGTAGTGGTTACCTGTATGGTGCGAGGATAAAGACGGGTTTTTCTTTTGTATTCATTTCCAAGCCATTCGTAGCCATCTTCATTTAAGACATAATTTTTTAGCTCTTTATCAGCCCCCCTGACAGACATACTGAAAACATAGCCATCTCCAGCTGAAAGGGTATACCAGATGTTATCGCCGGTGGTCATTCCCTTATCTGCTACGACAACAACTTTACCAAGGCCATAATCCTTCTTAATCCGAGAAAGGTTAGGGCGATAAGTGAGACAGTCATTTGTATTGCCTGAAAACAGTTGATAGGTAATGGGAATACCATTGTTATCCATGAAAAGACCCATCTGTACAATCGGGTTGGGGCGGTGCTCTTTGTTGGATACTCCTTTTTTTCGAAACTCTTCTATTTTATCGGTTTCGAAGTAGTAGTTAGTCACATCATAATAAACGAGACTTGAATCCCTGCCATACAGCTCTTTTATTTTATCGTTGAGCCAAAGTTGCATACTGTCTTTATGCTTGTTTAACAAAGATAAGCAACGATAAACATCATCTAGAGAATAGTTGTCTTTTTCAAAGAAACGGTTTCTGTCTTCAAAGGATTTCTTCTTAGAAGCAGGAGCAAGAAGTATAGAAAAGACAAGCATCTTCATGATCGTATTGGCATCGTATTCTTCATTGGAATGACGTTGTCTATTAATGAGGAAGGTATGAAGACCAAGCTCGTGGTAGATGGTACTTAAAACGGAATAGCCGAAGTTCTTGCGAAGCTCAGCGTTTAAATCAATTTTATCACTATGGGAAAAGCTAAATGAAATAGGGGATTCCTGAAGTTTTTTCTCTTCTTTTAAATTCTCGACTTTTTGTGTAAAAAAACTAATGGGATCATCATATTTATCTTCTAATTCATCTAAATAACCCAGTTTTTCTAGAGTAATCTGTCTGGAACGCTTTTTCTTTTTATCGTAATAACTATCGACAATAGATACGTAAATTCTTCCAGACTTTTGAGGAGTTTTTTTAAGATACATCCACAACACCATCCTTTACAACATATATCTATATTATATCACAATACGAGCCAATACGCCATACAAATATGACTAAAATACTAAATAAAAATAGCCCGGAACCACTAGCAGAGGTTCTTTCTCAAGTTAGGATATGTGTTATGCGCGACTCTTCTGATTTTCTGGATATAAAAGAATATTCCAGAGAATTGGGAGAAGTGATATATCCAAATGTGAGAAAGAACCCTAGCAGAATCAATGGTCATAGGCTATTTTAATTCAAAAGTAGCTGCAAAACTGCAGAGGCGGTGAAGGATTCCTCGGCTGATGCTGCACAGAAAGCAAGTAATGCCATCAAAGAGATTCATAGAAAAACGGAAGGTGTAATAAAGGACATTAAGGACGGTGGCCATGAAATTAAACAGGATATTCATAAAACTGCTAAAAATATTTCGAATGAAGTTAAAAATCTGCAAAGGTAGTATACTATTAAAATCAATTAGAGCAAATAAATAGTTTATTACATATGTCAGAAGTATTGACACATAAAATTTGTAAGAATATAATAAAGTATAGATATTTTAAAAATGATGTTATAAATATTGACAAGGGCGTTGATGAGAAGAGTACGTAAAATTCAGGGTTTTAGAGATTGGATATTCTAGCTGAAAGTATCCAAACCCACACTTTACTGAAGACCACCTCTGAGCCATATCGGTGATTACGTTATAATCAGCGCACGCGCGCAATGAGTAGCAAGTAGGGTGGAACCGCGAGAATGACTCTCGTCCTTATATATAGGACGGGAGTTTTTTATTTTGATTTATTTTGTGGATTCAAACAACATAGAAGGTTATTAGAACAGATTCTTCTGTGAATATCCATAGAAGAATCCCCAAAAAAATGGAGGTATTGAGATGATAAAGATTACGTTAAAAGACGGTAGCACACAGGAATATCAAAAGGGTATTTCTGTTAAAGAAGTTGCTGAAAGTATTAGCGCAGGATTAGCAAGAGTGGCGCTTGCAGGAGAGGTTGATGGTAAGGTAAAGGATTTAGGCTACAAACTGGAAAATGATTGTACGCTAAACCTGTTGACATTTTCCGATGAGGGCGGAAGATTTGCATACAGACATACAGCATCCCATGTCTTATCACAAGCAGTTAAAAGACTATTTCCGAACGTAAAGCTTGCTATAGGTCCTGCCATAGACAACGGATTTTACTATGACTTTGAGACAGAAAAGAATTTCTTGCCAGAGGATTTGGCGAAGATTGAGAAAGAAATGGAAAAGATTATTAAAGAGGATCTTACACTAGAGAGATTCACTCTCCCTAGAGATGAGGCAATAAAGTTCATGGAGGAAAAAGGCGAGCCTTACAAGGTAGAGCTAATACGAGACCTACCAGAAGGTGAAGTATTATCCTTCTATAAGCAAGGTGATTCTGTAGACCTTTGTGCAGGACCTCATCTGCCTTCAACTGGAAAGCTTAAAGCAATCAAGCTAATGAGCTCAGCTGGCGCATATTGGAGAGGTAGCGAGAAAAACAAGATGCTCCAGAGAATTTATGGTACTGCATTTCCTAAGAGAAGCGAATTAGATGAATATATTACTAAGCTTGAAGAAGCTAAAAAACGTGACCACAATAAACTAGGCAGAGAATTAGAATTGTTTACAACAGTTGAAGAAATAGGCCAAGGGCTTCCGCTACTAATGCCAAAGGGAGCAAAGATAATACAGATATTGCAAAGATTTGTTGAGGATGAAGAGGAGAGAAGAGGCTATTTGCTTACAAAGACTCCTATGCTGGCAAAAAGTGACCTCTATAAGCTTTCTGGACATTGGCAGCATTATAAAGATGGCATGTTTATATTAGGTGATGAGGCTAAGGATGAAGAGGTAATGGCACTAAGGCCAATGACCTGCCCATTCCAATTCATGATTTACAAAGCAAAACTACACAGCTATCGTGATTTGCCAATAAGATATGGCGAAACTTCTACTTTATTTAGAAATGAAGCTTCTGGAGAAATGCATGGACTAATACGTGTACGCCAGTTTACTATTTCAGAGGGTCATTTGGTGTGTACGCCAGAACAGTTAGAGGACGAATTCAAGGGCGTTGTTGATTTGATTAAATTCATGATGGAGACTCTAGGAATACAGGACGATGTAACCTACAGATTTTCAAAATGGGATCCAAACAACAAGGACAAATATATTGGAAAAGCAGAAGATTGGGAAGATGTTCAGGACAAGATGAGAACTATCCTAGACCATTTAAAGATAGATTACAAAGAAGTGGTTGGAGAAGCTGCATTTTACGGTCCAAAGCTTGACATTCAGTCTAAAAATGTTCATGGAAAAGAAGATACAATCATAACTGTACAAGTGGATTTTGCTCTTGCCGAGCGTATGGACATGGTTTATGTTGACAAGAACAATGACAAGAAGCACCCTTTTGTTATTCATAGAACATCGATAGGATGTTATGAAAGAACTCTTGCAATGCTTATTGAGAAGTATGCAGGAGCATTTCCAACCTGGCTCAGTCCTGTTCAGGCAAAGATACTTCCATTAGTTGACAAGCACCATGATTTTGCTTATCAAGTAGCAGCTATGTTAAAGGATAGAGGGGTAAGAGTTGAAGTTGACACTAGGAACGAAAAGATAGGCTACAAGATTAGAGAAGCACAACTGGAAAAGATACCTTACATGTTGGTAATAGGAGATAAGGAAATGGAAAGCAATGGAGTGGCTGTTAGATCCAGAAAAGATGGAGATTTGGGAACTGTATCTGTACAGGAGTTTGTAGATAAAATCTTAGAAGAAATCAGAACTAAGGCAAAGTAAGATTACGGCTATAATTTGTTCTTTTAAAAAGGGAGTAATTGATTGCGTTAGCAAACTTTTACTCCCTTATTCATTTAATTAAACTATTTGTAATATTTTCCTTCAAAATTGCTAATAATTACAAATGTGCTATAATTGTTTTTGTAAAGAAGATTAAGATGAAATGGAGATAAAGGTATGATAAAAAAATTATTATCTATTGTTGTTCCTGTTTACGATGAGCAGGAGGTAATAGATGAAACATTTAAAAGATTATCAGGAGTATTCAAGGATTATTTTATGAACGTTGAATACATTTTTATAAATGATGGAAGTAAAGATAATACATACTTCAAACTTAGTGAAATTGCAAAGAATAACTCTGGGGTTCGCGTTATCAATTTCGCGAGGAATTTCGGACATCAGATAGCGATAACTGCAGGTATGGATTATGCAAAGGGCGATGCAGTTGTAATAATTGACGCTGACTTGCAAGATCCTCCAGAAGTTATTCCAGAAATGGTTGAGAAGTGGAAAGAGGGCTATGAGGTTGTATTTGGAAAGCGTTCACAAAGAGAAGGTGAATCTTTTTTTAAAAAGTTTACTGCAAAAATGTACTATAGATTTCTTGATAGCATGACTGATGTAAATCTGCCTGTAGATGTTGGAGATTTTAGGCTAATAGATAGAAAGGTCTGCAATGCCATGAAATGCTTGCCTGAACGCTCAAGATATGTGAGGGGTTTGGTTAGCTGGGTGGGATTTAAACAGACAAGTGTGGAGTATAAACGTGAAAAGAGGTTTGCAGGGGAAACTAAGTATCCACTGAAGAAAATGATAAAGCTTGCAGGTGATGGTATATTTTCGTTTTCGTATAAGCCTTTGAAACTTGCAACCTTCGCAGGTATGCTTGTTTCAGTTATTAGTTTTATATACCTCATTGTAGTTTTGATTCAAAAATTTATTAAGAATGATGTTGCGTCTGGATGGGCATCTTCAATGGCTGTTTCACTGTTCTTTAATGGTGTAATGCTTATTGTTATTGGAATTATGGGAGAGTACGTGGGAAGAATATATGAGGAAGTAAAAGCAAGACCGCTTTATATTGTGGGGGAGTTAGTAGGGTTTGATGAGGGAAACAATGAAGTGAAGGAAACTAAGCAGGATACTTGAGGAGAATAATGGTTAATTCTTATAAAACAGATGGTGATACAAAATTTGGAGTTATTCTCAGCAAGACGGTTATTCTAATATTAGCTGTATTTTCAATATATTTATTATATTTAAACTTTTGGTGCTCCGTACAATATAATGCACTGATATATGCAATTATTGTAATCCCAGTGTTTGCAGTTATTTTCTTAATTGCTTACAAAATGAATATTTCGCCTTTAGCCTTCGCCATTACAATTCTTGTTTTAGCGTTTTTGTCTAAAGGCATATTTGCTGCATTAGTAGATACACAACCTGTTTCTGATTTCAATACTTTCTACCAGTGTGCAATTAAGCTGATAAATGGAGATAAGTCCTTTGGGCATACATTTTATTTTAAGTCATGGGCGTATCAAACAGGACCTATAATATATTACTCAGCAATAATGAAGTTTTTCGGAACAGGCTTACTTCCTCTGAAACTTGTAAACTGTTTCTTTATGGCAGGCACAAATGCATTTATATACCTAATAGCTAGGAAGGTATCGAATGATTATACAGCAAGGTTTGTGGCGCTACTATATCTTATATATCCTGCTCCATATTTTCTGACATCCGTTTTAACTAATCAGCATTTTGCAGCATGCATGTTTTTAGCAGCAATCTATATACTTTTTATTGAAAAACTAAACTTTATACTTAAGGTCTTACTTGCAGGAGTACTTCTATCTGTTGGAAATGCAGTCAGACCCTTGGGTTTGGTTATAATAATTGCTTTAGTGATGTGGGGAATTGTTGAGCTAATTCGACATAAGAAAGTCGCAAAAATAGGTATGGTTGTCCTTCTGGTGGGTATCTATTTACTTGTGAACTTTGGAATTGCAACTATGGTAAAACGCACTGACGTCAATCCGGAGGGACTTTCAAACAACTATCCACTATGGAAATTTGTAATTGGCTTTAATAATGACTCTAAGGGACAGTTCTCATATGAGGACCAGGATAAAATTTTCTATATACAGGATTCAACTCAAAGAAATAATGTCTCGATGCAGGTAATTAAAGAACGTTTGTCTATAGGACTTCCGAAATTAGCTAGTTTAATAAATATAAAACAGAGAATAATGTGGGCTGAGCTTGACACCTTGCGATGGGAATTTTATCAGAAAATTGATGATAAAATGATACTCCCACAAGGATTTGAAAAAATTGAATTTGGCATTCTGAGAATAGAGAAAGTATATTACCTTTTAGTTTTCATTCTAATGATTTTGGGACTGTGCAGGGTATTTTTAAATAAGAGAGTTAAGCCTGAGGTATTGCTGCTTTCGATGTTATTATTATGCTATTTTGGAGTACATATATTAATAGAAGTACAGACTAGGTATAGATATTTTGCTGTCATCCTGATGTTTGTTTTAGCAGCAAAGGGAAGTGAATTGCTGTTTAATAATTTCAAGACATACAGAGAAAATACAGTCGATAATACTAACTTTTCTGAATAATTTAAAATGGTGTTTTATTTAATGTGGGCATAAGATATAGGAATGAAATATTTTAAAAATAATCAATATTGACATTTTTACACACTTAAAGTATGATTAAAATATAAAATGTAAGCGCTTACACACAAAGGTGGTTAGAAAATTAATATTTATGATGTGGCACGGGAAGCAGGAGTATCCATAGCAACCATATCTAGGGTAATCAACTGTAAGTCTGTTGTCAGTGAAAAGACAAGAGAAAAGGTTGAGGTTGTTCTGAAAAAATATAATTATAAACCGAATGAAATTGCAAGAGGACTGGTGGTAAATTCCATGCGTACTGTGGGCGTTATGACCATTGATATTCGGGATATTTACTATGCAAATGTAGCATATACGGTGGAGCAGGAATTAAGAAATCTTGGATACACAGTCATTCTTTGTAATACAGGGGATGATCAGAAGGAAAAAATTAGATATTTGAAGACACTAGAACAAAAAAAGGTTGATGGAATTATACTTGTAGGATCGGTCTTTAAGGATACCAACTTGGAAGAAATAATTTCTGATGTTGCTGCGAAAATTCCTGTGGTGATGATCAATGGATTTGTTGACTCGCTAGATGTATATTGTGTCATTTGTGATGATAGTGTAGGGGTGTCGGAAGCGGTAGATTATCTATCTCAAAAAAATAAAAAAAATCCTATATATCTGAAGGACTCTGACACCTTCAGCGCTGTTGCTAAGCTCAAAGGTTTTCAAACAGGTATGCTCAAAAACGGCCTGGATGTGTCTGGAAATACCATATTTAATGTGGAAAAAGGCTTGGACGGGGGCTATAAAGCAATTGAACTGGCATTTACAAAAGGGGTAGTATTTGATGCAGTTGTGTGTGGTGAGGATATAACTGCTATCGGTGCCATTAAGGCCTTGCAGAAGTATGGAGTTAAAGTTCCAGATCAGGTTTCAGTCATCGGCTTCAATGATTCTATACTTGCCCAATGCTGTGATCCATCACTTACGTCTATTGATAGCAGAATGGATGAGATGGGAAAGAGGGCTGTAGAAATTTTCAGTAAGGTTATAAATGGAGAACAGGTGCAAAATAAAAATATAATAAAACCTAAGTTGTTTGTTAGGGATAGTGGATAAAAAGTAAACGCAAAAAAAATTCACAGTAAATGTAAGCGCTTACATAGTGCTAATTAATAAAATGGAGGTAATAACGATGAAAGAATTGAATGCAAGCCTGTTGGAGAGTGGCTTTGAATTTCCAAAGGATGTGAAGGTTTCTGAAATAAGGGAATTGCCAGAGAAAGTGCTCCAGTTTGGGGAGGGTAATTTCCTGCGAGGATTTGTGGATTGGATGGTAAATAGAATGAATGAGGAGGGTTTGTTCAACGGAAGTGTGGTAGTTGTGCAGCCGATAGCACAGGGCATGGTGGATATAATTAATCGACAAGATGGATTATACTCGTTATACCTAAGAGGAATACAAGATGGACGGGTTGTGGAAGAAAAGAGCATAAATTCTGCCATCAGTCGGGGAATTAATCTTTATACTGAATTTGAAACATACTTAAAGTGTGCAGAAAATCCCGATTTAAGGTTTATTATTTCGAATACTACCGAGGCAGGGATAGCGTATAATCCAGATGACAGGCCAGATGACAGACCACCCGTTTCTTTTCCTGGCAAACTGACAGTTTTGCTGTACAGGAGGTTTAAGGCTTTCAAGGGGGATGAAAATAAGGGCTTTGTTATTATTCCATGTGAGCTGATTGATAGAAATGGTGATAATCTTAAGAAAATTGTTTTCCAATTTGCGCAGGAATGGAAACTAGAACAGGAGTTCATAGCATGGCTTGAAAAATCTAATTATTTTCTTAATACTCTTGTAGATAGAATCGTAACAGGATATCCAAAGGATGAAGTTCAGAAACTGACAGAAGAACTTGGATATAAGGATAATCTAATCAATACAGCCGAAATATTTCATTTATGGGTCATCGAGGGAGACAAACGTTTCTCTGAAGAATTACCACTTACTCAGGCTGGTTTAAATGTGATTTGGACAGAAGATATGACCCCTTATAGAACTAGAAAGGTGAGGATATTGAATGGAGCACATACCATGACAGTACTTGCAGCCTATCTTTATGGAAAGGATTCTGTCAAGGAGTGTATGGATGACAAGGTGATCATCGCCTTTATGAACAAGGGATTGTATGAAGAAATTATTCCTACACTGGACTTGCCGGAAAAGGAACTTGCCGACTTTGCTGCAGCTGTCAGTGAGAGGTTTGCAAACCCATTTATAAAGCACTATTTGCTAAGTATCTCATTGAATTCTACCTCGAAATTTAAAACAAGAGTACTTCCATCTATACTGGAATATGTGAAGAGAAAAGGAGAAATTCCCAAGGCCTTGACTTTTTCCCTGTCGGCATTAATTGCTTTCTATAGGGGGACTGAAATACGTGAAGCTGCTTTGGTTGGGAGCAGGCCGGGAAATGAATATAATATTATCGATGATATGTCGGTGCTTGAATTGTTCTCAAAGATATGGAAGAATTTTGACGGTAGTAAAACAGCTGTTGAAAAGCTTGTATTCGAAATATTGACCAGAACCGAGCTTTGGGGTAAAGATTTGAATGAAATACAGGGTTTCTCTATAAAGGTATCAGAGTATCTCTATAAAATTGTCAACGACGGTATGGCAACTGCAATTCTGGAAGTGTTGTAAGAATGTAAATAGTACCATTGACGAAAATAGGGGGTTAGCATGGTTAAAAGTGATAAATGGATCAAAATTAACGAAAAGGATAATGTAGCAATAGCTTTGGAAAATATTATAATAGGGGAAACCATCACGTTTGACGGTAGATCTATTTCAGCTAGAGAAGATATTGATAAAGGTCACAAAATAGCTTTTCAGGATATTGCTCAGGGAGATGACATTATTAAGTACGGGTTTCCCATTGGACATGCTATAAAGTCTATCAGTGCAGGAGAATTCATACATACACACAATATCAGGACTAATTTACAAGGACTGCTAGAATACACCTACGTGCCCCAGTTTGCAAGTCAACCGGCAACTTCGCCCTCAACGTTTAATGGGTATGTTAGAGAGAACGGAGAAGTAGGTATCCGAAACGAGATATGGATTGTCAATACAGTGGGATGTATCAATAAAACCTCAGAGCTACTGGCAAAAGAGGCAAATATTAGGTTCTCAGGGGATACAGAAGGCATATTTGCATTTTCACATCCCTATGGCTGTTCACAACTGGGGGACGACCATATCACTACACAAAGGCTACTAGCAGATATGGTGAAACACCCCAATGCGGCTGGGGTACTGGTATTAGGTTTGGGCTGTGAAAACAACAATATTTCAGAATTCAAAAAAGTTCTCGGGGACTATAATGAAAAACGTGTCAAATTCCTAGTCACTCAAGAAGTAGAGGATGAAATTGAGGAAGGGCTAAAGCTGATAGAGGAGTTGGTGGAGTATTCCAGTAAATTTACTAGGCAGGAATGTTCCACATCCAAACTCATTGTGGGATTAAAATGTGGTGGCTCGGATGCGTTTTCAGGAATTACAGCCAATCCGTTAGTAGGTATTTTTTCAGATATGCTAATTGCACAGGGGGGAAGTACTATATTGACTGAGGTACCTGAAATGTTCGGTGCTGAAACTATTTTAATGAACCGGTGCAGTAATGAAGAGATATTTGATAAGACAGTAAGTCTGATCAATGACTTCAAGGAGTATTATATGAGGCACAATCAGGAAATATATGACAACCCCTCACCAGGAAACAAAAAAGGCGGTATTTCTACCCTGGAAGAAAAGTCTTTGGGATGCACGCAGAAGGGCGGTAGCTGTGAAGTAGTGGATGTTTTGGATTATGGTGAAAGGGTAACAACTGCAGGCTTAAATCTGTTGAAAGGACCGGGCAATGATATAGTTGCAGCTACAGCACTAATGGCAGCAGGTGCTCATATCGTACTGTTTACTACAGGAAGAGGAACACCTCTAGGAGCGCCGGTTCCTACCATCAAAATTTCTACAAACTCAGACCTATATATCAAAAAGAAGAACTGGATAGATTATAATGCAGGACAACTGCTTGAGGGGAATGACATCAGTGATGTTAAAAATGACTTTTTTAATTTTATTTTGAAAGTTGCTTCAGGTGACATCAAGACGAAAAATGAGGAAAATGGGTATAGAGAAATTGCCATATTTAAGGATGGGGTAACTTTATAAATTAATTAAATTAATTATGATTATACAAGGAGAGATATCATGAAAAAATTCTTGGACGACGACTTTCTTTTAAGCAATAAAACTGCTGAAAAACTTTATAATGACTATGCTAAGGATATGCCTATATTTGATTATCATTGCCATCTGAATCCCAAGGAAATTGCGGAAAATAAAAAATACCGGAATATTACAGAATTATGGCTTGGTGGGGATCACTATAAGTGGAGAGCGATGAGAAGTAATGGGATAGATGAGAAATATATAACTGGTGATGCTAGTGACAAGGAAAAATTCTTGAAATGGGCAGAAACTATGCCAGCTTGTATAGGTAACCCTCTATACCATTGGACACATCTTGAGCTCAGGAGGTACTTTGGAATCTACACATTGTTGTCTTCTGAAACTGCAGAAGAAATATGGGAAAAGTGCAATGAAATGCTAAAAAGTGATGAGTTCAGTGTTAGGGGGCTTATTAAACGTTCAAATGTAAAGGTGATTTGTACTACAGACGACCCGGCAGACACATTAGAACATCATATAGCTTTGGCAAAAGATAATACCTTTGATGTCAAGGTACTCCCTGCATTCAGACCTGACAAAGCTATAAACATCGATAAGGAAGGCTTTGCAGGATGGCTGCATAGTCTTGGCTCAGCAGCAGGAATACAAATCCAAACATTTGAAGATTTGAAAAATGCATTGGTAAAGAGAATTGAATTCTTTCATCAGGTGGGATGCAGAGTTTCAGATCATGCCCTGGATCCGATAGTATACAGGGATGGAACTGTAGATGAAGCTTCAGATATCTTAAATAGAGCTCTGTGTGGTACTGTTTTAACTGAGGGAGAAGTTCAGAAATACAAGACACAAGTACTTCTGTTTTTGGGTAGGGAATATGCGCGCAGAAATTGGGTTTTTCAGTTGCACTTAGGAACTATCAGGAACACTAGGAAGAGAATGATGAAGCTTTTGGGTGCTGATACGGGATTTGATGCCATTGGTGATTATGTATTTGCAGAAGCTTTGGCAAAAACTCTTAACGCACTCGATGAAACAGATGAATTACCCAAAACTATCCTGTACTGCATGAATCCCAGAGATAATGAAGTTTTAGCAACCATTATGGGCTGTTTCCAGGGAGGGGGAATACCTGGAAAGATACAATTTGGCTCTAGCTGGTGGTTCAATGACCAAAAGGATGGAATGAGCAGACAGTTGATAGCACTTGCAAACATTGGTATTCTCAGCAGATTTGTAGGAATGCTTACCGACTCAAGGAGTTTCCTTTCCTATACAAGGCACGAATATTTTAGGAGAATTCTATGCAACCTGCTAGGCGAATGGGTGGAAAACGGGGAAGTGCCAGATGATATGGAGCTAATTGCAAAGATGGTAGAGGATATTTGTTTTAATAACGCAGCTAATTATTTTGGATTGATTTAAAAAGAAAAATTGGTTTTTGTAATGCAAATATGAAATAATATAAAGGTACAACAAATAATTTATTTGTTGTACCTTTATTTACTAAAGAAGGGTGATACAAAATGAAACAATATCTTGATTTGTGTGAGCATATATTAAGAAATGGCGTAAAAAAAGAAGACAGAACAGGAACTGGAACAATGAGTACTTTTGGCTATCAAATGAGGTTTAACCTGCAGGACGGATTCCCTCTGATTACCACTAAAAAACTCCATTTAAAATCCATAATACATGAACTTTTATGGTTTATAGCTGGAGATACCAATATAAAGTACTTAAAGGATAATGGTGTGTCCATTTGGAACGAGTGGGCTGATGAAAATGGCGACTTGGGTCCTGTATATGGTCATCAATGGAGATCTTGGAATGCTGCTGACGGCAGGAGTATTGATCAGCTCGGCGATACCATTGGACAGATAAAGAACAATCCCAATTCAAGAAGGATGATAGTGAGTGCATGGAATGTTGGGGAGATAGAAAAAATGGCTTTGCCGCCATGCCACTGTTTTTTTCAATTTTATGTAGCTAATGAAACACTCTCATGTATGCTATATCAAAGGAGTGCTGATGTATTTATTGGAGTTCCATTTAATATAGCATCATATGCACTCTTTACAATGATGGTTGCACAGGCATGCGGTTTGAAGCCTGGTGAGTTTGTTCACACGTTAGGTGATGCACACATATATTTAAATCACATAGAACAGGTAAATCTTCAGCTTTCACGAGAACCAAGAACTCTACCTAAAATGAATATTAATCCTGACGTAAAAGATATATTTGATTTCAAATATGAGGACTTTACATTAACAGAATATGATCCACATCCACATATAAAGGGAGCTATAGCAATATGATTTCAATTATATTTGCAATGGGCAAAAATAATGCCATTGGATATAGCAACAAGATGCCATGGTATTTGCCGGAAGATTTTGCGTACTTCAAAAGAGTTACAATGGGACAGCCTGTAATTGTGGGAAGAAAAACCTTTGAGTCCATAGGAAGGCCCCTACCCGGTAGGATAAACATAGTGATTACAACGAGTACTAGCTTTTCTCATGATGGCTGCATTGTAGTGGACTCAGTTGATAAGGCTATAGAATATACTAAGGACAAGGAAGCCTTTATAATTGGTGGGGCAGAGATATACAAATCTTTTTTGCCTATAGCAGATAAATTATATATAACTGAAATAGACAAGGCCTTTGAAGCCGATACGTTTTTCCCGGAGATTGATTATTCCAAATGGAAACTTGTGTCAAGTAGGACTGGCGTAAAGAACGAGAAAAACCCTTTTGATTATAAATTTTTAGTTTATGAGTCAATAAAATAAAGATTTTGGTTGAATGAAAAAGTAAAATCCACCCGTTTTGATTATGTAATATTTTGTTAAAGTGATGTCTTTCTGCCTTTGTTTTTAAATTTTTAAAAGACTGGGTTTCAAACGGATTTCATTAGCGGGGATCAGTGTTGAACCCAGTTTTTTTATTGCTTCTTTACCAAACAAAAACTTAAATGTATCATACGGCGTTCTATCATTTAGAATCGGTCTGCTGTAAGAATTGATATGATCCATCATAATGTTTATATCCTTTTGTGTTAAATTATCAAAAGATGTACCTTTCGGAAGCACTTTGCGTATTTCTTCGTGGTTTTTTTCAGCTGCACCCTTTTGAAAAGCAGCACAAGGATCACAATAGAACACATTTGTCCTTATCTCTCCTGTCGTACGGTCACATTCAATAGCAATGGGATTTGAAAATTCACTACCATTATCGCCTAGAAGAACTGGAAACAGATTTTTAAACATATCAATTTCTAAAAGTTTATTTAGCCTATCAAAAATATCAAGTACCGACTGGGAGTCATTTGCATCTCGTAAAAAGGCGAGCATAAATTCTGCTTTTACAAAGTGTAATGTGAGCAAAACTTTACCGCCTTTTCTGCCTATTACAGAATCCATTTGGACAACTAGTGGATGGTTGTTCTCTTCTATAAAGTTTTGAAAATCAATATAGGTACGTCCAATTCGACATTTCCAATCAACTTTGTGAATCAAACCCGCTTTTCTACGAGGACGGTATTTTACTTTTCTTGGTAAATCTATATTACAAGCAGTAATTAGCCCCGAATCGATGTAATTATATAAAGTCTTTTCACTATACATGATGATGTCAGCATTATTTGCACATATATGATGTATAGATTGGCCGTTTTTAACAAGAGGAGTTATTATTTTATCTAAATGGCTCAGTTCAATTTCAGTCATTGCAATACCTGAACGTGCTTCAGAACGGGTATATTCATACTCATCCTGAGCATTTTTTGCGACATAAAGCTTTTTTCGAAGCGTACATTTTTTTGAGTTGTCACAACCATTGCACACATAGGGTGATTTGTTTAGTTTTTGACATTTTTCTTCAATAAATCTATCACAAAAATTATTGCAGATATTGCAAAAGCTACACTTCTTTATTTCACAATTCTGATTGTTGCATAATAAAGATTTTTTACAACCAAACCTAAGCACGCAGGAATTATATGCTTGTCCCCATGCACCACTCTTTCGTTCAACTAAATGAAAACGAACCTCTTTTGAAATCGTAGTACAATCTTTGGCTAAATTTCTTCCAATTTCTTTAAACGATTTGCCATTTTTCAATAAAATTTCAATATTCATTCTTTCTGATAGGGTCAAATGTTTTGACATACATATCTCTCATGTTCTTTTCTACAGAAAGACATCACCATATTTAAAATACATTAAAAAGGAAATTATGCAAGCATTGAGAGAGAATATATATGTGGTAGGCTATTGTAGGTAAGATCTTTTTTCTCTTGTAGGCAAAGTACTTGAAACGGTAAAAATTGTTGTTAGATTTTTTTAGAATTTGTATCAGTATATCCAAACTCATTTACCTCATATATTCCACGGTTCTACTGACAACAGGCCTCTTTCAGGGTGATGCATGGCTTTATAGCTAACATGACGATTACTCATTTTCAAGAGGCTTTCGCGGCATAAAAGCTACTTTGGTTGCAGAAGTTTGCAAACGTAAAATCCACATTGTTTATTTTATTCAATTTGTAAAGGTAAATTCCACTTGAGACAAAAATGGGGTGGATTTTAGTTTTTCATTTAAGGACTGTAACATTTTTAGTAATAGCATATAAAATATATTTGACAAAGGATAAGATTTCTGTTATCATTTGAATGCAAAACAAGAAGAAGTTTTCCACTTCTCACCTAGCGAACATTTTGATTTGTAAGGTAAATATCGGTTACAAATGCGTATTATACGTACAAGACTGAGATTATTGTGGATACTTTCTTTTATCCACTTTTTTTGTTGCATTTTATTGCTTTCGGGACTCGAAGTTAATCTTCTCGAAAAGTTTGCAGAAAAAGTAAAAATGATACTTAATCCAAAGTAGTAGAACAGGAGGAAAATAATATGCCAAAGTTAAAGACCCATAGTTCATCAAAAAAAAGATTTAGAGTTACAGCTAGTGGAAAGATTAAATGTGGACAGGCATGGAGAAACCACAGACTTATTTCTAAGTCTACGACGGCTAAGAAGCATCATAGATTAGGTAAATATCTTTCAGCAGCAAATGCAGCGACTATTAGAAAACTTATTCCATATAAATAAGAAGGAGGACAAGATTTATGGCAAGAGTAAAAGGTGCGATGAGAACTCGCTCAAGACATAGAAAAGTACTAAAGCTTGCAAAAGGATATTTTGGAGCAAAAAGCAAGCTCTTTAAAATGGCAAAACAAGCAGTAATGAAATCTTGGAACTATGCTTACAATGATAGAAGATTAAAGAAGAGAGATTTCAGAACGCTTTGGATAGCAAGAATAAATGCTGCTTCAAGAATTAACGGCATATCATATAGCAAATTCATTAATGGTTTGAAGAAGTCAGGAATTGAACTTAACAGAAAAGTTCTCGCTGATATGGCAGTTAATGATGCAGCTGGATTTGCTCAACTCGCTGAGTTGTCAAAAGCAGCTAAATAATTTGTACATGGTATAGTATTTAGGGAGTCCTCTTTAGGACTCCCTTTTTGCGAGGAGAAGGGTAGATGCAAAGAGTAGTTTTTTTAGTGGATATGAATGCTTTTTTCATAAGCTGTGAAATGACCAGAAACCCTGAGATAATAGGTAAACCAGCAGCAGTAGCTGGAAACCCTAAGAATAGGACAGGTATAGTTCTTGCTGCAAATTATGAGGCAAGGAAATATGGTGTAAAAACCACAATGGTTATACATCAAGCACTAAAACTCTGCCCTGGAATGATGATTATTCCACCAGATCATCATTTTTATGAGGCGAAATCACAGGACGTTATGAAGGTTCTAAGCAACTATTCTCCAGTTGTTGAGCAAAATAGTATAGATGAAGCATGGCTAGACATGACTGGAACCGAGAGTCTCTTTGGGACACACCTGGAGGTGGCTCAAAGGATTATGGATAATATTAATGATGAATTAGGTTTGTGGTGCTCCATTGGCATTTCAGAAAACAAGCTTCTTGCAAAAATTGCATCAGAAATAAAGAAGCCCATGGGTATAACTGAACTATGGATAAAAGATATTAAAACTAAGCTTTGGCCGTTAAAGGTCACAGATTTGTACGGCATCGGCAAGCAGACAGGAGTGAAACTTAACAATATAGGAATCCTAACTATTGGTGATTTGTCTAATTATAATCCCAAAGCACTGAACCAAATGCTTGGAAAGCAGGGGATAGGGCTTCAAAGACTGGCAAATGGTATTGATGATTCACCTGTAATACCTCATGCATCTGGTGAAATGAAGTCGATCGGACGCTCTAATACTCTTTCGGAGGATGCAGTAAATATAGAGGATTTAAGAAATGTTTTTCTTGAAATGTGTGAAGAGGTTGGCTATGATGCAAGAAAAAACAATAAGAAGGCACGAACAATTCAAGTTGCCATAAAGTACTCAGATTTTCAGAATATAACACGGCAGATATGTGTAGAGCCGACGTATTTAACAAAGGATATATATGAAAAAGGGTTTGCTCTTTTAAAGAAGAATTGGAATAGTTCCAAACCAGTACGACTTATAGGCATTAGTATAACTGGATTTGAACAAGATAGCCTTTGTGCTCAGTTATCACTTTTTGATCAATCAGATGTTTTTAATGAAGTTCATAACCTTTCGCAAAAAGAAGAAAAACTAGAAAAAGCTATGGATTCTATACGCAGAAAGCATGGTATTACCTCGGTCAGCAGGGCAATACAAATTAAAAAGCCCTGAACCAAAATAATAAAAGTATTACCTAATTTTTGCCTGCATTGTATTCTTTAATATGAGTCTTTGTTTTTGAAATATAAACTTTGTTAATATTTCTAAATCACGGGGCGTTATTTTTACATAATGCATACCTACCTCATATTTTTTGTTAGGGGCAGTTATTGACCGGATTACTTGAGCAGATACTTTTATTAGGGCAGTATCATCTAGGTTGATAGTAATATCTAAAGTTGAACCCGCCTCAAGGGGTTGATCAAGAACGAGACAAAGACCACTTCCGCTTATATTCTTAGTATATGCTGTTTTTAGATCTGCTTCGTCTGTTTTTGAAAATTCATGCTTATTGCTAATTAACAACTGCGCATCTTTAACTATATATTGGCTGCTGAGAGCAACATCTAGCCTATAGAATCTTCTTCTTTGAATTTTCGTGATATCTCCAGTAATTGTTATATCAAATGTTTCTAAAGGTCCGATTTTTCGGTACCCCTTTACTACGGCACTAAAGTTTAAAAGATCTTGTTTATCATTCAAAAAATAGATAGCTATATTTGAACCATTAGATAGATACTTTAGCCTACCTTCAATCATGGGTGCTACAACACAAATAGTTTTGTGATCAATGACATCAATTAACTGACTAACATAGCTTGATGTAAAATCGTTTGTCCTACTAGTTGATGGTATTTCGATTTCAAGTTTTGTACCAATCCTTATACTTTTAGCATCCATAAATTATCTCCATATCGAAATTCCAATATATATTAATTTACATTAATTATATTTTTACTATATTATATTATAAAAAGTCTTATTTATCAGTAAAAATCTTAAAATTGTTATCAAAGATTTATTTTGGGTAGTAACCTCGATTATAGAAGCAGGTGTTTAGAGACGATAGACATCGGATAAAATGTGAGATATAATAATCACTGGTAGTAGGATTAAGCAAATGAGAATAATAAAATTGGATGTGATATTTTTGATTAAGCCATTTTTTACTGGAGATAAATATAAAACCAGTGGAAACAAAAGAAATTTCTTGGATAAACTTTTTTTAAACACGAGATGGTATTTTGTATATGGATATAGCAAAGTGATTTTTAAAGGGCGTAAATCAGTTTCAGAAGGCAAATATGACACTGAGGAGTGGGCTGCTTCAAGCTATAGAATTTTCCAAAATATTGAGAATAGTGGCGGAAAATTTTTTATCGATGGCATCGAAAACATAAGTAAAGCAGATGGTCCTGTCGTTTTTATAAGCAACCATATGAGCACTTTGGAGACTTTTGTTTTCCCATCCATTATTGCACCTATAAAAGAAGTGACCTTTGTTGTTAAAGAGAGCCTTATCTCAAATCCTATATTTGGTCCTATAATGCGTAGCCGTAATCCAATTGTAGTTTCGAGGAGTAATTCAAGGCAGGATTTAATAAATGTTCTTAGCCAAGGGAAAGAACTTCTTAAAAGCGGTACATCAATTATTCTTTTTCCTGAAGGAACAAGGCAGGTGGAGTTTAGTCCTGAAAAGTTTAATTCGCTAGGCATAAAGCTGGCAAAAGAAGCTGGAGTTCCAGTGATACCAGTAGCTATAAAAACTGATTTTTGGCGCAATGGCAAGTTGATAAAAGATATAGGACCAGTAAAAAGAAAAGAGCCTATATGCATATCTTTTGGTGAGCCTATTAGAATTTCGGGAAATGGAAAAGAAGAGCATAAACAAGTACTAGATTATATAGGCAAAAAAACAAATGAATTTAAAAAGATTAAAGTATAGAGATGACCAGGGTTATAAGCGACTTTCTCATAAGGGAGATCGCTTATATTTTTGGGAATACTATATACATATATTAAATTAAGCAGCGGAGGAAAAAATGAGTATCAAGCTGTCAGATGCATTGTTAAAAAGTGTAGAAAAACCTTCAAGATATACTGGAAATGAGTGGAATAGCGTTATCAAGGATCCAGATAGTGTTGACATTCGATTTGCATTTTGTTTTCCAGATACTTATGAAATAGGTATGTCCCATCTTGGAATGAAAATTCTTTATCATTTATTGAATGAGAGAGAGGATTGCTATTGTGAAAGGGTATTTGCACCCTGGACTGACATGGAAGTAAAAATGCGTGAGAATAACATACCTCTGTATGCCCTTGAAACCAAGGATGCTATAAGAAACTTTGATTTTGTAGGGTTTACTCTTCAATATGAAATGAGCTACACAAATATAGTTAATATGCTTGATCTTGCTGGTATTCCTCTTACATCTGAGGCTAGGGTTGAAGGAGATGTGTTTGTGTGTGCTGGAGGACCTTGTGCATACACTCCTGAGCCACTTGCTGATATCGTAGATTTCTTTATGATGGGTGAGGGAGAAGAAATTATTAATGAGGTAATGGATGCTTATGGAAAATGGAAGGGCACAGGTCAGACAAGAGTAGCTTTTCTTGAGGAGATAGTAAAGATAGAAGGTATTTATGTGCCTTCATTTTATTATTTCAGCTATAATGAGGACAGTACTATAAAGAGCTTTACACCTTTAAAACCACAGTATCCTATAAATATAAGAAAGAGAATTATTAAGGATATGGACAAGGTATATTATCCTGATAAAATAGTTGTTCCATATACTGAAATTGTGCATGATCGTGTAATGCTCGAGGTTTTTAGAGGCTGTAGCAGAGGATGTAGATTTTGCCAAGCAGGCTTTATATATAGGCCTGTTAGAGAAAAAAGCCCTGAGAGGTTAATGGAATTAGCTAAGAAACTGGAAGATAGCACTGGCTATGAAGAAATATCGCTTACCTCGCTTAGCACAAGTGATTATACTTCTTTAGAAGTTCTCACATCAAGACTTCTTGACGAAATGGAAGAGAGAAGAGTGAATTTGTCTCTCCCTTCTCTAAGAATAGATTCCTTTTCATTAGATTTAATGGAGAAAGCACATAAGGTGAGAAAAAGTGGACTGACATTTGCACCTGAAGCTGGAACGCAGAGGCTCAGAGACGTAATTAATAAAGGTATTACAGAAGAGGATGTGCTAAATGCAGTTTCACTTGCGTTTAATGGTGGGTGGAATGGTGTGAAGTTATACTTCATGATAGGATTGCCAACTGAGACTTTAGAGGATGTTGAAGGAATAGCAGAGCTGACTCATAAGGTCTTAGCTATATATAGAAAGGTGCAAAAGAAGAATGGCAAGGGATTAAACGTCAATGTCAGCATATCTTCCTTTGTTCCAAAAGCTTTTACGCCATTCCAATGGGAAGCTCAGTACAGCAGACAAGATCTATCAGAGAGACAAATGTTTTTGAAAGACAAAATCCATTCAAAGCAGATATCATATAATTATTCTGATAATAAGTTGGGTTTTATGGAGGCTGTTTTTGCACGTGGAGATAGAAGAATTTGTAAGGTTTTGATTAAAGCCTGGGAGCTGGGATGTAAGTTCGACGGCTGGGGTGAACACTTTAAATATGATATCTGGATGAAAGCTTTTGAAGAATGTGGCGTAGACCCATATTTTTATGCTACACGTAAAAGAGAGTATGATGAAATATTACCTTGGGATCATATTGATGTGGGAGTTTCAAAGAAATATTTAATAAATGAAAGTAAAAAAGCTTTTGAGGAGAAAATCTCACTAAACTGTAAAGTTGATTGTGGTGGGTGTGGTGCTGCTATATTCGAAAGTGGTGTTTGTGGAGGTAATGACATTGGCTAATATTCGTACAAAATTTAGGCGTGGTGATGAAGTGAAGTTTATTTCACATCTTGACCTGATGAAGGTTTTTGAACGTGCTATAAGACGAGCGAGGCTTCCCATAGTCTATTCACAGGGGTTTAATCCACATCCAGGTATGGTTTTCGGCTTGCCCCTCAGTGTTGGCGTTACTAGTGATGCGGAGTACGGGGATTTTGAGGTTATTGATGATGAGCTATCTGTTCCTGAGTTTATGGAAAGATTGAATGCTCAGCTTCCGCAGGGAGTGGAGATTACCGCTGCAAAGCAAAGACAATCAAAACAAAATATAATGGCTACAATAGCGGCTTCTGAGTATATTGTTGTAGTGGGTACTAAGTCAGAATGTAATGAGAAAAATTTAAAAGTGAGTATCGACAAATATCTTGCGCAGAACGAGATTATTATAGAAAAGAGAACTAAAAGTGGAATGAAAGATACGAATATTAGGGATATGATTTTTGATTTGGATTTTGAATTACAGCCGTGCGGCACTTACAATATCATAAAACTAACTATGCTAGTCAGTGCTGGGAGTAAGGCGAATCTAAAGCCGGATCTTTTGATCGAATCGCTATTTGGTTATTTGGAATTTGATTTTGAAATTGACAGAATTCATAGAACAAAGCTATTTGTTAACGCTCAGGACCAACTTTTAGATCCAATGGATGGGCTTGTTTTATAGTTACTTTGAGGTGATTGGATGATTAATGAAATAATTGTAGACGTCAATGCTGGAGAAATAAGGGTTGGCATACTTGAGGACAAAGAGCTTGCAGAAATTCATATTGAGAGAACAACACATCAGGGGCTTGTTGGCAACATTTATAGGGGAAAAGTTAGTAGTGTTTTACCTGGTATGCAAGCCGCATTTATTGATATTGGATATGAAAAGAATGCATTCCTGTATGTCGGGGACGCTATACTGCAAAAAGAATATTCAGACGATGAAATAGAAGTTTATCGTGATTTTGCGCAATACAACATTTCTGACATTTTAAGGATTGGACAGGAATTAACAGTTCAAGTAATTAAAGAGCCCATTGGTACTAAGGGCCCTAGAGTTTCAACACATATAACTTTGCCAGGACGAAATCTTGTATTGCTTCCAAATGCAGATTATGTGGGTATTTCACGTAGAATTGGAAATGATGTAGAGAGGCAAAGACTAAAGACGATAGCAGAGAAACTAAAGCCTAATGGTATGGGACTAATTGTTCGTACTGTATCTGAGGGCAAAGAGGAATCGAATTTTGTTGAGGACGCATCATTTCTAACAAAGCTGTGGAGCAAAATCAAACAAATGGAGTGCAATGGACCAGTTCCAAGATGCATTCACAAAGATATTAACTTGATTTATAGGTCTGTAAGGGATCTGTTTACATGGGATGTAGATAAATTCATTATAAACAATGAAAAAGAGTATTTTAAAGTTCTTGAGTTGGTTGAGATGATTTCACCAGTATTAAAGAACAGAGTTGAATTATTTCGAAAAGACTATGAAATTTTCGACTATTATCAAATAGAGACCAAAATAGAGAGAGCTCTTGCCCGAAAAGTTTGGCTAAAATGTGGTGGTTATATAATTATTGACAAAACTGAAGCCCTTACAGTAATTGATGTAAATACTGGCAAATTTGTTGGGGATAATAATTTAGAAGATACTGTTTTAAAAACCAATATTGAGGCTACTAAGGAGATTGCAAAGCAGCTTCGGTTAAGAGATATTGGAGGAATAGTTGTAATTGATTTTATCGATATGAATGATAGTGAGCACCAGCAAATGGTACTTGATTCTCTAAGGCAGAGTCTGAAAAGTGATAGAACTAAAACCATTGTTTTGGGAATGACTGAGCTTGGACTGGTTGAGATGACTAGAAAGAAAATAAGACAGGAACTTTCAACAGTAATGACCTGTGATTGTCCATGCTGTGATGGAAACGGGAAAGTCTTCACAGCAGATACGAATGCTATGAAGGTATTGAAGGGAATCAAAGAGTATATGAAATCTTCTGATGCCAAAGCGTTAAAGGTGGAGGTACATCCTTCGGTGTCAACAATTGTCGAAGCTAATATTAAAAAGCATAAAGAAGAGTTGCTAAATGGAATAGAAAGAAAAATATTAGTTTCTTCAGATAGTGATTTGAAGGCTAATGGATTAAGAATCAAAGAAATTGACATTGATTCCTTGTTGTGCTAAAATATATCGGTAGCCGCTCGGCCAAGGCTCCCTAAATATAATTCGCAAGAATTATTGCCTGTGATGTGTATACGTCATTTAGTCGGCGAGACTGTTAATTAGGAGGTGTATCATGTACGCAATTATAATGACTGGTGGTAAGCAGTATAAAGTTCAAGAAGGCGATGTAGTTTTCATTGAAAAGCTTTTCGAAGAAGAAGGTTCTGCTGTTGTTTTTGATAAAGTTCTTGCTGTATCAAATGATGGAGTTATGAATTTTGGAGCTCCAATGCTAGAAACTGCTTCTGTTAATGCAAAGATTATTAGCCATGGTAAAGGTGAAAAGATTGTTGTTTTCAAATACAAGGCTAAGAAGAATTACAAAAAGAAACAAGGTCACAGACAGCCGTATACAAAGGTTCAGATTGAAAAGATTAATGCATAAGGATTTGACTATTAATGATTAATGTTAATATAGGTAAGGATTTAGCGGGAAATATTAAACGGTTTGTTGTTCAGGGACATTCAGGTTATGCCGAAGAGGGCAATGATATTGTATGTTCAGCAATTTCTGCAATCACTTTTACTACGGTAGGAGCAATAGAAGAGCTTATTGGTCTGAAAGGTTTTTTTAAACAGAGGGATGGATTTATGTCATGTAAGCTTGACATGGATATATCACTTGAATTAAGACATGATGCCAATGTAATTATGACTACTGCGGAAATAGGATTCAAACAGATAGAGTATGCTTATCCCGACTATGTGAAGGTAATGAATGAGGAGGTGTAGTCTCATGATAAAGGTTAATTTACAACTTTTTGCCCATAAAAAGGGTGTTGGTAGTTCTAGAAATGGTCGCGATAGCGCGTCTCAAAGACTTGGCGTTAAAAGAGCTGATGGCCAGTTTGTATTAGCTGGAAATATTCTTGTTCGTCAAAGAGGTACGAAGGTTCATCCTGGTCTAAACGTTGGAATAGGTTCTGATGATACTTTGTTTGCATTAAAAGATGGTAAAGTTAAGTTTGCAAGACTTGGCAAAGATAAAAAGCAAGTTAAGATAATTACTGAAATTTAATATTTATCGCATTATAAAAAGGCAGAAAATGTGATATTCATTTTCTACCTTTTTTAATGCACATTTTTATTATTAGGATAATCACATAAATTGATCGAAAAATGGTATAATAAAGAGAGTTTGGCGTAGGTAAAAGGATAAAATTTAGTTAGATTTAACTGTTCTTTCAGTATTTATTGTTAAAAGAAAGAACTATTTTGAGTTTATGGAGAAAAATAAATGTTTAAAGATAGTGCTAAAATACATGTTAAGGCTGGAAATGGTGGAAATGGGATGGTATCATTTCACCGAGAAAAATATATATCAGCTGGAGGACCAAACGGTGGCGATGGCGGAAAAGGTGGAGATGTTATTTTTGTAGTTGATGAAGGAATAAATACCTTGATCGACTTTAGATTTAAAAAGCATTTCAAAGCCGAAGCCGGTGAAGATGGCGGCACTAAAAATTGTTCTGGAAAAAACGGTGAAGATTTGATTATAAGGGTTCCAATTGGAACAGTTATAAAGGATGAACTCACGGGAATCGTACTTGTGGATTTAGTAAAGATAGGACAGACTTGTGCTATAGCAAAGGGTGGAAGAGGCGGCAGGGGTAATCAGCATTTTGCCACACCAACTAGGCAAATTCCTACTTTTGCCAAAAGTGGTAACGTTGGCGAAGAACGAGCTATGATTCTTGAAATGAAAATGATTGCAGATGTTGGTCTAATTGGTTTTCCAAATGTCGGTAAGTCAACGATCTTATCAATGGTTTCTGCTGCTAAACCCAAAATAGCAAACTATCCTTTTACAACTTTGGTTCCAAACCTTGGAGTAGTTAAGATTGAACAGGGAAAGAGCTTTGTAATAGCTGACATACCAGGAATCATAGAAGGTGCCCATGAGGGTGTTGGGCTTGGACATGATTTTTTAAAGCACATAGAGAGAACAAAGCTACTGGTTCATGTGGTTGATGTATCAGGGGTAGAGGGTCGCAATGCTATAGAGGATTTTGAAACTATTAATGGAGAACTTGTAAAGTACAATGCTTTGCTTGCATCTAGGCCTCAAATAGTTGTTGCAAATAAGTTGGATATTCCTGGCGCCGAAGAGAGCTATGCTGACTTTAAGCAAGAGCTTGAGAATAAAGGGTACAAGGTATTTGGAATATCTGCTGCCACAAATAAAGGATTAAAGGAGTTAATGTACTACGTTGCTGATACACTTAGTACACTCCCAGATACTATTTTATTAGAAGTAAGTCAAGATGAAGAAGTTATATATACAGCTAAAGAGGAAAGGCCTTTTGAAATACATGTAGAGGCTGGAGTCTATATCGTTGAAGGTGATTGGCTAAGAAAAGTCTTGGGTTCAACGAATATTAATAATTACGACTCACTTCAGTATTTCCAAAGAGCTCTCAAGAAAAAGGGAGTAATAGCTGCTCTTGAAGATATGGGAATTAATGAAGGTGATACTGTACGGATTTTAGATACAGAGTTTGACTATACACGATAATAGAGCCATTCATAGATAGGAGGTAAATATGCTTACAGGAAAGCAGAGAAGCTATTTGAGATCACTAGCAAATAATCTTCAGCCCATTTTCCAAGTTGGGAAGGGCGGAATAAATGACAATATGGTAAAACAATTTTCTGATGCATTGGAAGCTAGAGAGCTTATAAAAGCAACAGTACTTAGAAACGCAGATTGTGATACTAAGATTGTGTGCGAGGAAATTGCGGAGTTAACACAGTCGCAAGTAGTTCAGGTAATCGGAAGTAAGTTTGTTTTATACAAAACATCTGAAAAGAATTCCGTAATAGAGCTACCTAGGTAGCTCTTTTTTATTAACGGTATCAAATGCAACTAGCGTGAATATAATAGAAGTGTATCCTAAAGAAGATTTAGTTTAGATGGAGTGTTATCCACCTGAACTAAATTCGCGTTTATTTGGAAGCTTGGCGATACTTATCTGATGTCTACTACTTATAAAAGTAGGGATAGTAGGATGTAGCTGAGATAGATTATTAGAAATGATTGGAGAGAAAATGCAAGAAAAATGTAATGTTGAAAAAATTAATTATGAACATATCGGAGAAACAGATATCAAAAAATTAAGTGACAAGGTTCTTATAGATAAAGTTCAGAACACATATAAGTTTTTGAAGTTGTGCGAAATTTATTTAAAAGATGTTAAAGATGATTATGGCAAGAAAAAAATAGCAGGTCTAAGAGTGGACTTTTTACGCCATCAAGTTGACCTTTTAATGAGAGAATGCTCCGCCCGTGGAATAAAACACGGTCTTAGCAGTTATTATTCAATAGGTTAACCCATCACTTTGAAGAATAGCCTAACCTTCTCCTGGTTCCGTAATATCAGATAGAATTTTATTATATAATTTTTCTGAGTTTTGAGTCCAGTTGTTGCAAATTTTACGGGCATCATTTCTGCTGCCTACAGTTAACTTTAAATCAATGTATGTGAAGCTACCTTCACATATTTTGAGACTTGTTATATATTCGTTTTCATTTACAGCAACAAAATCTGCTTCGATACTGGTCTCATATTTTATGCGCTTTTTGTAATCGAAAAGCGCTTCATCAATTCTTGATTTTGTGCCAGCTGGAATTAGCGAAATGAAATAATCCAGGCTCAGTTTACCTGCTGGAGATATTCTATATGAAATCTTATCATCAGAATCAATTATTTCTAAAAACTTACCGTCACATAGCTCATCAAGATACTGCTGTAGAAAAATATAATTCATTAGTTTGTTTTCTAGTATTATTTTAGTTAGCAGCAAATTTGAAACAGGAGCTTCTAAATTATTAATAATATACAATAATATCAGCTTGTTTTCTGCAAGTTCTCGGCTATTTTCAATTGAACTCATAATAAACTCCAATACACTTTAATTAATATCAAATATATAAATCACTTATTTTTATGTTATAATATATTAATTATAACATAGAATAACAATGTTTTCTATATTGCCTAAACAACCTCCTTTGTTCGCCTTATAGCAATGAAGAAAGGTGGTTTTATTATTAGCTTTTTTTGCTGTAATTAGCGTCTCTTGAAGGTTGTTATGTGGAGGATTTTGTGGTTTATAATTTATATAAAGAGTTTGAAACATTAATTCTTGGACTTGGTGCATCATTTGTTGGATTCTCCAATGTACAAGCTTCTTTACCGGATGCACTTAAAAATTATCCATATGCAATAACGTTTGGGATAAGACTCTCTGATGCAATAATCGATGAGATTGAGGACAAACCAACATTTACCTACTTTAATCATTATCGTTCAGTGAATACCTTGATTGACCAAATTTCCCTCAGAACGCTACTTTCTATCCAGCAAAATGGATACAAGGCGTATTCTGTTGCTGCATCCCAAAGCATTCCAACTGCCACAATTCCATATAGTGGAGTATTTCCACACAAAACTGGAGCAACTAGAGCTGGATTGGGGTGGATAGGCAAAAATGGATTATTTATTCATAAGGAATTTGGTTCTAGAGTAAGACTGGGAACTGTACTGACTGATGTTGAACTCCCAATTGAAAATACAGTTCTTGAGAGCAAATGTGCATCGTGTAATAAATGCGTAAGTTCATGCCCTGCATATGCTTTGACTGGGAATCAATGGAGCATAGGAACTGAACGTGATTATATAGTTGATGCAAAGGCCTGCTCGGAGTATATGAACCAAAAGTTTAAACATATTGGACGAGGGTCGGTATGTGGTATTTGCATTAAGGTGTGTCCGTGTAAGGCACACTAATATAAACAAATTTCTAAGATACAGTGGGAGCCACAATTAGCGGCTAATGGAGGTTAAAATGGACAGGACAGGACTGGTACATATATATACAGGAGACGGTAAGGGCAAAACTACTGCGGCCATAGGACTTGGAATAAGAGCTTGTGGCAGTGGATTGAAGGTTCTCTTGGTGCAATTCTTGAAAAGTAGTGATACTGGAGAGCTTTGTACTATAAAAAAGCTGGGCTCAGCTTTTAGCGTTACTAGAGGCTTTAGTTGCAAGAAATTTGTATGGAATATGACTCCAGATGAATTAACTGAAGCAGCAAAAGAAGCTAATGATATATTTCAGAGTATTAAAAATGAGGTTTTGAAAGATAAGTATGACTTAATTATTCTCGATGAGCTATTGGGAGTAATGTCTATAGGTTTTTTAGAGGAAGCTGATATTATTGAATTGATAAAGAGCAAACCCAAACACGTTGAGCTTGTAATTACAGGTAGGGATGCACAAAAAGGTTTAATACAGATTGCTGATTATGTATCTGAAATAAAAGCAATTAAGCATCCCTTCGACAAAGGTATTTCAGCTCGCAAAGGTATAGAGTTTTAAATATATAATCAAAATATAGCATATCACTTCACTTTTGATCTGTGAAGTGAGGTGCTATATTTTATGTTTTGAGACATAAAGTTAATTCACTTACGCAAAGTCTTCTTGTACATATTCAAATACTCATGAGCGGATTTATCCCAGCTAAAGTCAGCTCTCATACCTCTCTGAACAAGCAAATTCCAAACATCTTTTTTATTATAATAGAAATCAACTGCTCGCCTTATAGTATTTAGCATGTCATGTGCATTGTAGTTTGTAAAAGTAAAGCCATTTCCAGTACCAGTATCCTCGTTGTAGGATGAAACAGTATCATTTAGACCACCTGTCTCACGAACAATGGGAACAGAACCATATCTAAAACTAAATATCTGACCGAGGCCACAGGGTTCAAATAAGGATGGCATCAAAAACATATCAGATCCTGCATAAATTCTTTGAGCTAAGGTGTCGCTAAAGGTTATGTTTGCAGATAGCTTATCCTTGTGCCAGTATGCAGTGTTTTCAAAAATATATCTATAATGCTCATCACCTTTGCCTAACAAAACCAACTGAATATCCATCTGCAATATTTCTTCAAGTACGTATTCTATTAGATCAAAACCCTTTTGTGCAGTCAGTCGTGATATTATTCCTATTATTGGCACATCAGGTCTGACTGGCAAGCCGAGATCTTGCTGAAGCCTCAGTTTGTTCTCATATTTTTTAGATATATTATCAGCGGAGTAAGGAACATAAAGTCTATTGTCGTTTTCTGGATTATTTTTTTGATAGTCTATTCCATTCAAAATGCCATATAAATCATTTGAACGATGTATCAATATATCATTTAAATTCTCTCCATAAAAACTGGTTTTAATCTCCTGTGCATATGTTGGACTAACCGTGCTTATTGAATCAGAGTATACCAAGCCAGCTTTCATAAAGTTTACATTATCATGAAACTCAATTCCATATGGAGTGAAGAATTCCCAATCTATGCCAAGCAAATCGAGAAGTATCTCTTTTGGAAATATGCCCTGATATTTCAAATTGTGAATTGTAAATACCGTTTTAATTTTGCTGTAAAAAGCATTATGTCTATAATTTGCTTTTAACATAAGACTTATAATCCCTGTTTGCCAGTCATTACAGTGAATTAGGTCTGGCTTACATCCGATAAGGGGGAGCATCTCAAGGATTGCTTTGCTAAAAAATGTAAACTGCTCAGCCTCATCAAAATCACCATATAGATCAGATCTATTAAAATAATATTCATTGTCTAGAAAATAGTAGGTGACTTCATCATAAATAAGCCTTAAAACACCACAGTATTGGTGTCTCCAGGATAGATCGACATATATATAACCTAAAAACTCCATAGAATCTTTGTATTGGCTAGGTATGCTCCCATAGCTTGGCATTACAACTCTGATACCAGCACCCAGTTTAGATATTGCTTTTGGAAGTGAACCTGCAACATCCCCAAGACCACCTGTTTTAGCAAAAGGAAATACTTCGGATGAAGCAAACAAAACGTTGATGCTATTCACTTGGCTACCTCCTGAATATTATATTTTTTACAACCTTTAATCGAAAAAATTGCACTCTTACGAGGTACGGCTATTCCTAAGTAAGAAAGCTTGAACTATAGAGTAAGTTTAACAGAATTTGTATAGTCACACAATATAGCGGTAATAAATACTGTTTTATTGGTTAAATCAGCCTTAATCCATAAATACTTAACGATAAATCTCTATGATTTCCCAATTAAAAGGCGTATAATAACAGTATATTGGTACTCTGTAAAAACTTTAAATGGGAAATTGAAGAATTTATTTAGGAAGAATAATTTATTTAGGAAGAATAATTTATGAAGGAGGTATAATAAAAATGAATTTGTTAGATTTATTTAATCAGAATAAGAAGAAAGCATCAAAAAAACAAACTGCGAAGATTGCCGCTATTGGTGCTGGAATAGGTACTGCAGTTGGTGTTGCTGCCGGAGTACTATTGGCTCCAAAGTCAGGAAAAGAGACTAGAGAAAATATCACAAAGACAACAAAGGAGACTCTTGAGAATGTAAAAGAGGGTTTAATTGTTGCTAAAGAAAAGATTGAAGAGATGGTTAAAAAAGAAAAGGGCTGTTGCTGTAATGAAGCCTCTGCTTCAGAAGATTGCGAATGTCAAGATGATAAAGAAGCTGAATAAAAAGCTTTCATTTACGAAAGGGAGTTGCTTATGGCTGTTACTATAGATCTTAGTGTTTTGGCATGGTTTGTGGTTTTCTGTATTGTTGTTGTTATAGGTATTTTATTGATTATTTCACTCAGAAGTTTCCTGAAAATAATGGACAAGGTAAATAAGATAATTGATAATAACTCTGAAAACATTGAAAAGACACTTATGGCATTGCCATCAACTGTAAAAAGTGTAGATGAGTTAGCTGTAAGTGCAAAGGGAACATTGGATATGGCTACTTCGGTGGCAGCGACAGTTGAAGATTCCATTACAGAAACCATTGATTCGTTTTCGTTTAATGCAGAAAATGTGCTTAGCATTATAAATATTGCTAGCTCAGTTGTTAAATCTATCATAGGCGCGTTCTCTTCTTCAAAAAAATAGTTAAAAATTAAAAACGAGAGGAATGTATTCCTTTCGTTTTTTAATGAGATGTAGAGTTCCCCTATAATTGAACACTTTTACTAAAGAATTTTAAAATACGATATGAGGTGAAATACTGTGGATGGAAACATTAAATTAAGTGCTACAGTAATAAGCTGTATGGCCAAAGACTCGGATAAAGAAGATTTTTACTTCAATGGCAATTTTTCTAATTGTCACAATACAGAGAGTATTCAATGCTCTTTTGAGAAGTATTCCAATAATTATGTATTCGCAATTTCCGATTCAATTGGTATAGACAATGAGAGATCAGATGGTATTTCAGCCATCAGAGAAATAAAAAAATACCACGAAAGTGCGAAATTACAACAGTTCGAGTTGGAAACCATTTCAGAGAATATATGTGAGGCGGTACAGCTTTCTAGTAATTTAATATATAGCAAATCTATAATAGCAAAACAAAACTCATCAATAATCACTGGATTCTCATCATTAATTATTGATAATAACAGAGCAATTGTGATGAATCTAGGCAATAACGGAGCCTTTCTGTATAGGAATGGCGAACAAAAACAGATTTTTGGCAAAAATGACAGTAGAAAAAATGAGAAGCTCAAAATGTTAGGGATATCTACTAGTACTTTCGATATTTACAATGATACTGAAAAAATACTAAAACTGGCTGAAGAAGAATCGAAAACAAAAATTAAACTATCATCTTGCTTTGAAATAGAGGAAGGTGACATTTTAATTCTTTGTAGTGATGGACTATTAAATGGGGTAAGTAAAAGCAGGATAGAATCAGTTATTGACTCTGGTTTTGACCCTTCAAAAATGGCTAGTGTTTTATTTCAGGAGGCTGCAAAAAAATGTATTGACGATGGCATTACAATTATGGCTATCAGAGTAGATGAGATTAAAAACATTGTAGGGCGCAAAAGGATAAATCCGGTCGTATTTAATAATCGGCAAGAGGATGAGGAAGTAGAGCCAAAATTAGGAAACAATATTGTTAATTACATACTTGCCTTTGTATGTGTGATGGTTATATCAGGCGTTTTGTTTATGGGATATTTGATTTTTAAAACCGGTGGTATAACGACTGCAGGCAACCCACCATCTGACATATCCCAATCAAGTTCGACTAATGATACTGCTACAAGCACATCTGCTGAGGAGACTTCGACTGATTCACAAGCTAGTGCTTCTTTGTCACAACCAATTGATGGCAATCAAGAAGTTACTAAGCCTAGTGAACAAAATGGAAGTAGTGAATATGATACATATGTAGTGCAAGCAGGAGATACTTTTAGTGGCATAAGCTTAAAATATTATGGCGATTTAAATAAATATGATATTATCATGAAATATAATAACATTAAGAATGAAAATAGTTTGTTTGTTGGTCAAGAACTAAAAGTACCAAAGATAAATTAGCTGACAGGCAATATTAAATATATTTCATTATTAAAAAGCAGCTTATTATTAATTTATAGGCTGCTTTTTAAATGTACAACAATTTTCTAACTTCAAGAAATATAAAGTTAAAAAATTAATGAAAAATAATTATAAAATATGGAACATATAGTATGGAAGCAACGTCTATATTCTATATTGGTAAGATTTACTAATTTTAGTGAGTTAATAAAAAACGAGGAGTGATTGGATTGAAAAAAATTATTTCAATGGTGCTTGCAACCGCGATGATGATCACATTTATGACACCGGTTATGGCAAGTACAGGTACTTTAGATTCATCAACTACAAGCGCAAGTGTAAGTAGTTCTATTCCAGCTGATAAGGGGCTAGAAAATGCCATTAAAGCTGTGAAGGAGAAAATAGGAATACCAGAGGATTGCAACAAGTTTACTTACAACATTTACAACCAAAATGGATCAAGTGCATGGAATTTGGGATGGAGCAATGAGGAAATACAGAAGTATATTAATGTAACTATCGATGAAAATAATTTGATTACAAATTATTCTTCATACCAGTACACAGCATCTGAGAAAAAAATACCTAAATACTCAAAAGAGCAAGGGCAAGTAATTGCAGAAAAGTTTATTAATAATCTTGACGAAAAGCTTTTGCCACAATACAAGCTTGTTGATAACAATCAGAATACCTCTGACAGAGAATACTATTTTAATTACGTAAGACAAGTAAATGGTATTAATTATAATATGAACAATATCAGTGTTAATGTAAATAACTATACTGGTGAGGTAACTAATTATAATTGCGGTTACTCCAAGAATACAATTTTTGAAGATGCATCAAAAATTATTAGCTTAGAACAAGCAAAAAAAGCATTTATTGAAAAGCTTGGACTTAAAATGGTATACAATGTAAAGACTGAAAATGAAAAGTCAGTCACATATTTAGCATATATACCAAAAGATTCTAGTAAGTACATAGATGCACTTACTGGTGAAGTAGAAATCATAAATAATAATTACGGTATATATAACGCTTCATCTTCGATGGATCAAAAGGAAAAGGTAATGTTAGCAGCTGGTGAGAGTGCAAATATTGTCTTAACACCTGATGAAATTGAAGCTGTAAAAGGTATTTCCAATCTAATATCAAAAGAAGATGCCGATAAAAAAGTACGTTCTATTAGCTTATTGAATTTAGACGGCGAATTTAACTTATCAAATGCGTACCTTAGCAAAGACTGGAGAAACATTGATTCGCTGATATGGTCTTTGACTTATACAAAAGTAATTAATAAAGATACAAAACAAACAAGGGATGTTCAAGTCTCAGTTGATGCAAAAACTGGTGATATTAAGGATTTCTACTCATATTATTTTTCACCAGAAGGCACAAAGCCACAGAAAACTAAAGTTGAGGCTAAAGCTATCTGTGATTCTGTACTTAAAGTTCTGATTCCAAGTAATTTTTCTAAAGTAAAATTTGATGATACCTATTATACTTATGATGATAAAACACAAAGCCAATTTTCATTTAAATATGTTAGAATGGAAAATGAATTAGAATGCCCAAGTGATTATATAACTATTTCCTATGATAACCTTTCTGGAAATGTTATTAGCATGAATGGTAATTGGACTAAGGATCTAAAATTTGATGATCCTAAGAAAACAATATCTATTGAAAAAGCTAATGAAGTGCTATTTAGCAAAATCGGCTATGATATCGAATATATAAGCGACAATGCCGACATCGCCATGGGAAAAATAATGCCAACGCAAGTTGATTCTAGTAAAGCTATTTTGGGTTATTTTGTAGATAGTACTAAACCTAGCATAATTAGTGCTACAACAGGTGACATTCTGAATTCCTCGGGAGTTGTATACAAAGATAGTATTGTTACTGATTACACAGACATTAAGGGGTTAAAGGCAGAAAATCAAATAAAGATTCTTACTCAGCTTTCTATAAAATACACCGAGGACGAACTAAAGCCTAATGAAGAATTACTTGAAAAAGATTATTTCTTATTATTGAGTAGATTAAATGATCTATATTATTTAGATCAAAACTTAGATAACGATAAGGCTATAGAACTGATGTACAATAACTTGATAAGCCAAGGCATTATTACCAAGGCTGAAAAGGCACCATTGTCAACCTTAACGAGAGAAGCAGCAGCAAGGTATTTTGTGAAATTCCTTAGGTTTGGACAAATTGCTGAAATAAAGGGTATATACAAATCCGATTTTAAGGATACTAATAAAATAAATCCTGATCTAATAGGTTATGTTTGCTTGGCTTCAGGTTTAAAAGCAATGAATGGTAGTAACGGATACTTTATGCCAAAGAACAAAATAACGAGGTTACAGGGTCTCTTGAGTATTTATAGCTATCTCAGCAATAAATAGAGTTAATAACTCAGGGAAAAAAGAGGGGACTGACGATTTGTCAGTCCCCTAAATAATAGGGATTTATCAAAAAAACAGAAATAAGCTAAATTAAAATATGAATTTATTTTTGAATTAATACACATATTATTGAATAATTATACAATATAAAAACAGAAAATTCAACAGTTGTTTTTACAATTTATCATATTAAATCATTAATTGTAGAATTATTGATTTTAATACTTTATTCGACACAATTATGCAAATAACAATTATTTGTATTTGACTATAACTCATAACGAAGTTAAAATTAAGTAAAGGAATAACTAAATCTAAAATATCATATCGGAGGATTACTAAATGCTTACACATATTGTATTATTTAAGTTGAAGGACAAAAGTGAAGAGAATATTCAAAAAACAAAAGAGGTACTACAGGGCTTAAAAGGGAAAGTTCCTTTTTTGAAATTTATAGAAGTTGGAACTGATATATTACATTCTGAGAGATCTTATGATGTTGGGTTATACACGAAATTTGATTCATTAGCGGATATGCAGTCATATAAAGTTCATCCTGTTCATGTTAAAGTTTCGGAACATATGCATGCTGTGATGGAGTTATCTGTCGCAATTGATTATGAAAGCTAATAATATGTATCTATTGCAATTTAAGATTAGAAAGATATAGCAAATAGTTTCAAGAGAATTTGATTAAAATAGTTTTATTAGATTATGATTAACAAATGATAATAAACTTTGGAGATGGGAAAATGAAAAAATATTCGGCATTGTTACTAATTTTGACAATAATTTTAATATCAGGATGTACAAATAATGTATATTTAAACAAAGAAATAACTCAGAGCACTAACAGTAATTTGAGTGAAGTCACAAATCAATCTGAAACTACAGAAATTAGTAGTGAGAGTACTGATACTAGTAAAAATACTGAAGTAGCTGAGAATTCGCAAAAGCCTGAAGTTGCTGTTATTGATTACAGTAAGGTTAAGCCAGATGAGAGCGGACAGATAATGGTTGTCATGTTTCATAACTTTGTTGAAACATATCCTAAGGGAAAGAATGAATATACCACTACATTCTCAGATTTTGAAAAGCTATTACCTGAGCTATATGAAAAGAATTATAGGCTGATAAGTCTAACAAATATGTTGAATAATAATATTGATGTACCAGCAGGCTGTATTCCTATGGTATTTACTTTTGACGATGGTACTGCAGGGCAATTCAACCTAACTGAGCAGGGTGGTAAGCTTATGGCAAATCCTAGGTCTGCTGTTGGAATAATGGAGGCTTTTTTTGAAAAACACCCCGATTTTGGTTTGAATAGTACCTTCTATGTTAATCTGGGACTAAAGACTACTTTCAACGGGGCTGGAACTATATCAGATAGGCTAAGCTATCTTATTGGTAAGGGTTTTGAAATTGGTAATCATACTAAGGAGCATGTGTTTTTACCAGATGTGAAGACATCTCAAAAGATGCTTGAAGAGGTTGGAGGAAACCAAAAGCTGATGAATGAATTTGTTCCAGGATACATGTTTAATTCATTTTCACTTCCTTTTGGAAATGCATCAAAAAATTTAGAGGAATATGTTATTCAAGGAAATTATGAAGGAACAGATTATAAACACGCAGCAATATTATTAGTTGGCGCGAATCCTGCACCTTCACCTGTTACGATCGGGTTTAAACCTCTAGCGCTTCCTAGAGTGAGGTCTACAGGTATGAATAAGGTGGAGTGTGATCTTTCATGGTGGCTGGACGCACTGAGCAAAGGTGAGTCTCAGTTTGTGAGTGATGGTAATGCCGATATAGTTACAGTACCACAGTTAAAACAGCAAAAAATTGATATGGCAAAGTTAAACGGGAAACAGTTAATAACATATTAATATTGGTTTCTAATTCTTAATTTAACAATTTTTAATTGATTTATGTATAAAACAGGCTACTTTAAAATAAAATTTTAGAGTAGCCTATTTCTTTGGACTTCTAGGTAAATTAGTATTTGATTGACATATGATGTTTGCAAAAAGGAAGGCAATATAGTATAATCAATGTAAATATATGGATAATAGCATTCGTTTAGTTTGTATTAAAAATAAAAGGAGAGGTTAAAAAATCATGATTCAGAAACAAATTAAAAAGATGCAAACGGATACCGATGCAAAACGAAAGGCAATTAAACAGGTTGTTGCTCACATAAAGAAGAAAATTACAGCTGAATATGTTGGAAGCGATCATCTTAAGGAGTGGATAACTCAGATAGAGGTGATCTTCGAGAAGGATGAATTTAATATCAGGGATTACATCCAAGCTAGGAAGAGTTTAAACGATATCATTGAAAGGACTTTAGATGAGGAAATGAGATTCAAACTGAGGGACTCTTGGTTCAGCTTGGGTAAGGCACTAGAAAAAAAGGCCAAGATGAATTGAATGCATAACGTATAAATCGGAGGACTGTAATGTTTAGGACGCATAATACAGCAGTCATTAAGGATAGGGAAGTGCTGGAAAATATAAAGAGAGAAATAGAAATCCAGCTAGGTAAAAGAGGAGTGATACTATCAGGTATAAATATGGAAATCAATCCTGAAAACATATCACTTAGTATATTTATCTCAGCGGTGTTACGAACCTCCCGCTGAGATACGCGGGAGGTAAGTGCCACCAAGCTTCGAAATAAGTGCGACTAGAGTTCAGAAAACTTCATCTGAACTAAGTCTTCTTTATTAATAGCATTAAACGATTAGTTTGAAACGGACTCGCACGTAAAAGAGAAAGTGAGTTTAAATAAACTCACTTTCTCTTTATTTAGTTTTATTTGTGAAAACAGTAATGTTAATTCTATAAAATCACCTAATAGAACTAATATATGCTTTTGCATTATCAATTGCCTTTTGCTCAGTTTCATGAGATGGGCCTCCGGGAAGTTTTCTGCCTGAAATACACTTTTCAAGGCTGATTTCAGAATATACATCTTCCTCGATTTTATCAGAAAAGCTTTTGAACTCATTCATGCTCATAGCATCAATAGCCTTGTTGTTCTCAATACAGTACAGCACCATTTTCCCAATGATTTCATGCGCACTTCTAAAAGGAATTCCCTTTTTCACAAGATAATCAGCAATATCAGTAGCGTTTGTAAAACCACCCTGAGCTGCCTTATACATATTAGCTTTTCGAAGCTTCATAGTAGCAAGCATTTTTGAAAATACCGGCAAGCACATTTTAACTGTATCGACAGCATCAAATATTGCTTCCTTGTCCTCTTGCATATCTTTGTTATATGCCAAAGGAAGTGATTTCATAATGGACAATAATGTCATCAAGCTACCATAAACACGGCCTGTTTTACCTCGCACGAGCTCAGCCACATCTGGATTTTTCTTTTGAGGCATAATGCTGCTGCCTGTGCTGTAAGCATCATCAAGCTCAACAAATCCGAATTCATGTGATGACCATAATATTATCTCTTCACTCAGCCTGCTTAAATGCATCATCACAATAGACAGACAAGATGCCAGCTCTATGACAAAATCCCTATCGCTTACACCATCAAGACTGTTTTGAGTTATATCATCAAAGCCAAGCTCCTTGGCAACCATATATCTGTCAAGAGGATAAGTAGTTCCAGCCAAAGCACCTGAACCAAGCGGGAGTATATTCATTCTGGAATAACAATCACTTAATCTCCCGAAATCACGCTTAAACATTTCAAAATAGGCCATCATATGATGGGCAAAGGTTATAGGCTGAGCTCTCTGTAAATGGGTATATCCAGGTAAAATGGTATCTATATTCTCTTCTGAAATTTTGATGAGTGTATCTATGAAAGAAATTATCATTCCACCTATAGCTGAAATTTCATCCTTAAGATACATTCTAATATCAAGTGCAACCTGGTCATTTCTACTTCTTCCAGTATGCAGTTTCTTTCCTGTATCTCCAGTTCTAGAGATAAGAATTTTCTCAATATTCATATGAATATCTTCCGCATCAATCTCAAACTCTATTTTTCCAGCTTCAATATCGTTTAAAATTTCTTTTAGGGTGCTCTGAATAAGGTCACTTTCCGAAGGGGAAATGATCTCACACTTTCCCAACATATTAGCATGAGCAATGCTTCCCAATATATCGTGCTTATACATTCTACGGTCAAATCTGATAGAGGAGTTAAAATCATCCACCAACTTGTCTGTTCCTTTTTCGAATCTACCGCCCCAAAGTTTCATAATTATAACCTCCATGAGCCGCATAGCGACCACAAAATTTGATATAACTACCATCCTTCATTGCTATAAGGCGAATAAAGGAGGTTATCAATAAAGGGACAGCCCATTTTGGATTGTCCCAATAAATGATAATTATTTAATATCCTTGCCCATCATCATTTGTGCTCTAACCTTTAGTGGAAGACCAAAGAGATTAATGAAGCCTTCAGCATCCTTTTGATTATAAACTTCGTCCTTATTAAAGGTAGCAATAGCTTCACTGTATAGAGAATATTCAGACTTAGCACCAGCAGGCATGCAGTTCCCTTTGTAGAGTTTCAATCTAACTGTACCTGTAACTGTTTCCTGAGTTTTATCAACAAATGCTGATAAGGATTCACGAAGAGGAGTATACCATTGACCGAAGTATACCAACTCAGCAAATCTCTGAGCAACAATATCCTTGTAGTGTAGTGTGTCTCTATCCAAACAGAGTAATTCCAATTCTCTGTGAGCAGCATAGAGAATTGTTCCACCGGGAGTTTCATATACACCTCTGGACTTCATACCAACAAGCCTGTTTTCAACCATGTCAATAATACCAACGCCATTTTCACCAGCAACCTTGTTGAGCAGGTCCATCAGATCTATTGGACTGTATGGAACACCATTAACCTTCGTTGGAATACCCTTTTCAAAATAAACTTCAACATAAGTTGGTACATCAGGAGCTTTCTCAGGAGAAACCATCAGTTTTAATATTTTATCATATTGTGGTTCATTCCAAGGATCTTCCAAGTCAGAACCTTCGTGGCTCATATGCCATAGGTTTCTGTCCATGCTATAATTATCCTTCTTTGTTACAGGAATAGGAATATTCCTTTGCTCAGCATAATCTATAGCATCTTCTCTGGATTTGAGATCCCAAATTCTCCAAGGAGCGATTATTTTAAGTTGAGGAGCCAAAGCCTTAACTGTTAATTCAAATCTTACCTGATCATTTCCTTTTCCGGTTGCTCCGTGACAAATAGCTGTGCAGCCTTCTTTTAAAGCTATTTCAACCATTCTTTTAGCTATTATAGGCCTAGCAAAGGAGGTGCCTAAAAGATATTTTCCTTCATATATTGCGCCAGCTTTTAAAGTAGGATATATAAAGTCGGTAATAAATTCTTCCTTTAAATCCTCTATATAAAGCTTAGAAGCACCAGTTTTAATTGCCTTCTCGTGTAACGGCTCAAGCTCGTCCCCTTGCCCAACGTCTCCAGCCATAGCAATTACTTCGTAGTCATAGTTTTCTATTAACCATGGAATAATTATTGAGGTATCTAGTCCGCCTGAATATGCCAACAAAACCTTTTCCTTACTCATATTTACCACTCTTTCCGCTGATTAGCCTCAGCACAAAACATAATATAAAAATTTTAAAAAATAACATCTTAAAAGTATGCTAAAATATATTATATATCAAAGTTATTAGTGAAAAGCAATTATTTTATTAGTCTGCACTAATGATAACTAAGTTATTAGGGGTATTATATAACATTGTGCATAAATATGCAATATAATTCTATAATTATGCATAATGCTATTTGGCATTATATTTTGTGGCCGTCATGCGGCTCGTGGAGGTTTATCAAGTGATAATAATGGGGATCGACCCGGGATTTGCAATTACCGGCTATGGTTTTGTAAAATATGAAGGGAACAAATTTTCGGTTTTGGATTACGGCGCGATTACTACTGTGGCATCAATGAAGCTTTCACAAAGGCTTTTAGTTCTTTATAATGATTTGGAGAAATTGATAGAAAAGAATAAACCTGATGCTATATCTATAGAAGAATTGTTTTTTAATAAAAACATAAAAACTGCACTTAACGTTGGACATGGTAGAGGAGTAGCAGTGCTTGCGGCTGCAAAATCTGGAGTTGATATCTTTGAGTACACGCCTTTGCAGGTAAAACAGGCAGTTGTAGGATATGGCAGAGCAGAGAAAGCGCAGGTACAGCAAATGGTAAAGGCTATCTTAAATCTCAGTGCAATCCCAAAGCCTGATGATGTAGCAGATGCTTTGGCTATTGCAATTTGTCACGGAAACTCACATAGGATGGGTGCTATTTTAGGAAATAAAACTTTTTAGGTGGCTTTAAAATTATTAACGCATAATGTGTTGCAGATACTTATAGTATCTCAAACAATAATACATTTCATTGGAGAATAAAAAATGTTTGCATACATAAAGGGAACGATAGAGGCTAAGAAAAACGACAGTATTATTGTTGAAGCAGGTGGTATCGGGTATAGAATTTATACTGCCTTGTCAACCATAAATAGCATTGGACAAATCGGTACACAAGTAAAAGTGTATACTCACTACTATGTACGGGAAGATTTGGTAGCTCTTTATGGATTTTATACAATGGAAGAGCTCGGGATGTTTGACATGCTTCTGACAGTATCTGGAGTTGGACCGAAGGCTGCCATATCAATGATTTCTGCACTTTCTCCATCAAGATTTGCTCTTGCAATAGTTTCACAGGATACTAAGTCACTGACAAAGGCACAGGGAATAGGCTCTAAGATGGCTCAAAGGATTATTTTAGAGCTAAAGGATAAGATTTCAAAAGAACAGCTTACGTCTGTGAATCTTGGAAGCAATTCTAACAATGTTGTAATGGGTAGTGATTCTGCATTGTCTGAGGCAGTTAGCGCACTAATGGTGTTGGGGTATAACTCTTTTGATGCGTCTAATTCGGTGACTAACGTATATCAAGAGGGAATGGTTGTAGAAGAAATAATAATGAAGGCACTAAAGACAATTTCAAAGTAGGAGGAAAAATGACAGAGGAAAGAATGATAAACTGCGAGACTCAGTCCGAAGATTTGGATGAAATGAGTTTAAGACCTAAGAGAATTGACGAGTATATAGGGCAATCCAAGGCAAAGAACAATCTGATAGTATTTATTGAGGCCGCCAAAAGAAGAAAAGAAGCTTTGGATCACGTTCTGTTATATGGACCTCCGGGATTAGGAAAAACTACTTTGGCAAGCATTATTGCATCTGAAATGGGTGTAAACCTTAGGATTACATCTGGTCCAGCTATTGAAAAAGCTGGAGACTTAGCTGCGATACTTACAAATTTGGGTACTCATGACGTGCTTTTTATTGATGAAATTCATCGTCTTAACAGAAGTGTCGAAGAGATATTGTATCCTGCTATGGAGGACTATGCTTTAGACATAATTATAGGTAAGGGACCAAGCGCTCGTTCTATAAGGCTTGACCTTCCGAAGTTTACCCTCATAGGTGCAACTACAAGAGCTGGACTGCTTACTGCACCTCTGAGAGATAGGTTTGGTGTTATTAATAAGCTTGAGATGTATACAACAGATGAATTAAAACAAATAGTAAAACGATCTGCAGGAATACTGAATATAGAACTTGAAGAAAATGGCGCTTATGAGATCGCAAGAAGGGCTAGAGGAACACCTAGAATTGCAAATAGACTTCTGAAAAGAATACGTGATTTTGCACAGGTAATAGGTACTGGAAAAATAGACTTGAAGGTTGCAAAGCACGCGCTGGATGCGCTTGAGGTTGATGATATTGGTTTGGATAGCGTGGATAGAAATATGCTATTGAGCATAATTAATAAATTTGATGGTGGACCTGTGGGCCTCGATACCCTCGCATCGTCAATTAATGAAGATCCTGGTACTATAGAGGATGTATATGAACCATTTCTAATACAGCTTGGATTTATTAATAAAACACCAAGAGGTAGAATGGCGACAAAGCATGCTTATGAGCATTTTGGAATAGAGTTTTCCAGCTGATTATCCTCATTATATTCGCCTTATGGCGTACGGAGTACAGAAATTTTATTACAGTTGTGGCCGCTACTGCGCGGCTCAAGGGAGGTTAAAATGAAGCTGTTATTACACATGTGCTGTGGCCCGTGTTCGACATATCCAATACAGGAGCTTTTGAAAGAGGAGTTTGAAATACAGGGATTGTTTTACAATCCAAACATTCATCCAATAGAGGAGCATGCTAGAAGGAAAGAGAGTGTTGAAAAGCTTCGTTACATCACAAAGATTCCCGTAATATATGATGATGAATTTAGACAGGATGAATGGGAAGGCATGAAGGACATAGGAGAAGCAAGATGCCATAGGTGTTACAGCTTACGACTTGAGAAGGTAGCAAGCTACGCGGCAGAAAATGGCTATGATGCTTTTACTACAACACTTCTAGTTAGTCCGTATCAAAACCATCATCTAATTAAAGAGCTTGGTGAGCTTTATGCAAGTAAGTATGGAATAGATTTTGTATATAGGGATTTTAGACCGGGTTTTAGGCGAGGACAGCAAATGGCTAAGGAGATGGAACTATATCGCCAGAAGTACTGTGGCTGTATTTTGTCTTTGAATCATAAATAAGTATAAATTGTTGTCTTATCACGTTAAACAAAATAAAATTATAGAAGCCGTATAGGATAGATTTATCTATAATATACGGCTTTTTGTATAATATTACATATATTACTATCTTATTTGTCATTATTTTTACAAATAGGTTACATTTGTTTTAAAAGTACTGTAATCAGCTTTCCATTTCTCAAACAAATAGTATACTTAAAGCAGATAAAATACTGGAAGCTTTACGGGGAGACTAATGATAAAAAAAGCAAGTGTAAAAAAAATTTTACTAGTATTGGTAATGGGTTTAATCTTAACAACATTCTTTTCAACTAAAACATTTGCTACGCAGCTACCAATAAGTGTAATGGTAAATGAAAGCAAACTTATTTTTATAAAAGAACAGCCATTTATAGACTCAAATGGGCGAACACAAACGCCAGCGGCGTTTATCGGTGAAAAATTGGGTGCAACTGTCATCTGGAATGGTGAGGAACAGAAAGCAGTGTTTACCTTAGGCGAAACAGTATTAATACTATTTATTGGAAAAAAAGATTACATGATAGATGGTAAAATGAAGCAGATGGACACAACTGCGATAATAAAAGGTGACAGAACATTTGTTCCTGCAAAGTACATAGCTGAAGCATTTGGCGCTAATGTAACTTGGGATGGGGCAACTAGAACGGTCCATGTTTATACAAGCGGGACACCGATACCACAAGATCCAATCCCTGAAAAACCTATTAAAAATCCTATAAATGTTGATTTGACTTATTCAGGTAACTTTGACAGAACGTATTTCTCTTTGAAAGGAATTAATCTAGCCAGTGTTGGCTCCAAAATAACAAACTATTTTACAGAGGAATATGATATCGAAAATAACAAATATACCATTATTATTCCTTCAGGTTCGGCCATATGCCTTGCTGATAAAACTTTTAATATTAACAATTCGCAGGTAAGTACTATAGAAATCTATAGAGACAAAGTTACAAGTGATACTAAAATGGTATTTCATACAAAAAAACAGTTTAAGTTCTATACGTCATATAATGAAAAACGCAAGCAGACTGAAATCAATTTATTAACGCCTGCAAAAGAGGATGAAAGGTTGGTTGTTATTGACGCAGGTCATGGGGGCATAGACCCTGGCGCAAATAGTAATTCTGTATATGAAAAGAATTTAAACCTAGCTATTGCATTAAAATTGGAAGTGCTGCTCAAGGCAAAGAATATTAAAACATTTATGCTTCGGCAGGATGACACTTTTGTAGGCTTATATGATCGACCATATATCGCTAATGCATTGAATGCAACATTGTTTATGTGTATTCATAATAATGCTATTGATAGTAGCAAGACAATGGGAACAGAGACTCTATATAATCCTGAAATGGCTGGAGACACTTCTTTTTCGGGACTTGAATTTGCAAGAATTATTCAAGATTCATTAATAAGTAAGCTTAAAACAGTTAATAGGAAAACTGTCGAAAGACAAGGACTTGTTGTTTTAAAGTACACGAAAATGCCGGCTTGCCTTGCTGAGGTAGGATTTTTAACTAATCCAACTGAGTTGAAGAATCTAAGTAGTCAAGAATACCAACTAAAGACTGCAGAAGCTTTATGTGATGGAATAGTAAAGTCATTGGCGCTTATAGAGTTAGAGAAGAAAGCAAAAACTGCTTTGGAGATAGAAAAGAAGGCAAAAGCTGCTTTAGAGTTACAAGAGAATTCAAGTGGTGCGGCTATAGAACTAGAAAACAATGCAAATGCTAACACTGATTTACAGAGTAATTAATATCAATTCTTGGGAAATAATAAATAACAAATATATAGTCTATAATATCTTTATGGGAATTTTTACTAAATAAGGAGGACTATATATGAAGAAGGTTGTCAGTATTGTTTTAGCTGTTATGCTTTTGACTACAGGATGTTCTTTTATCGGTCAGAAGGATACAAATGATTCAGAATCAATTATTCCAAAGTCTGTTTCGCAACAAACAGGAAATGATGAAAATATAGTTGCTAATGCTTCTGTAAATGGAAGTACACCAAGTAGCATAAATGCAGCAACTACGGTATCAAATTCAACAAGTGATGCATTGTCAATATCTAGCTCAGTAAATAGTGATATTACTGGTGATGTACTTAGCAGTGGGAGTGTTATCGATAATGGTGTAGGAAAAGGCGTTGAAACAAATTTAACAAATAAAAACAACGTGCTAATAACATTGTATTATAGGGATAAGGCGGGAACACTTGTTCCTGTGACAAGGAGTGTTATAAAACAAGAGGGTTTGGCAAAAGCTGCGATAGGTGGTTTGGTAGATGAGGCAGTAACTAGAGAACAGCTTGATTATTATGGACTTTATCCTGTATTGCCACAGGGAACAAAGATAAAGGGCATGACTGTAAAAAATGGAAGTGCAGTTGTGGATTTTTCTAAAGAGTTCGTGAACCTTGCAACCCAGCAAGATGAACAAATGGCTGTTGCCTCGGTTGTATACACTTTAACAGGGTTTAATACAATTTCAAATGTTACGATAAAAGTTGAAGGGAAAACTGTAGATAAGCTTAAAAATGGAACTGAGTTATCTAATATGAGAAATAGAAACAATACGTTTATTAATGCTGAGGAAACACAGCTCAAAGAAGGTTATGTAAAATGTGACTTATATTATACGACATATGGGAGTAACAATTTCAATTATTTTGTACCTGTATCAACACAGATTGAAAAAGTGGAGGATAATCAACTTCCAATATTGATGTTTGATGAGCTGAGCAAAACCCCAAGTGGATCTAAGTATTTCACTTCCTTCCCACAAGGGACAAAATTGCTTTCATGTGACTTGAAGAGCAACTTAGTAACACTAGATTTTTCTTCTCAGATTATTAATTATGGTGGAAATGAAAAAGAGAATAGTCTATTAAATCAAATATATTACACTGTTAACCAGCTAAAAGGTATTCAAAAGGTTAAAATATTAATAGATGGAAAAGAAGCTACTATGCCTGAAGGTACAGAAGTGGCAGTTTCAAAAAATCTTCCTACTACTTTTAACAAGGTTATGGAAAAATAAAGTAAACTTATTTCGAAGCGTGGCGGCATTTATCTCCTGCTTATAGAAGTGGGAGATAAGTGCCGTCGCTGAGATAAAAGATAATTTAGGTAAAATATACAAAACAAATAACTTTACATCTCTTTATTTATCTAAATATACGGATGATTTTTGAAAGTATTTGAGTTATATTTAAGGAAGTAGTATTAGAATTATGGAGGCAACATGTTGAGGCAGGACGGAAGAAACAATTCTCAATTGAGACCAGTAAAAATTACTAGAAATTATATAAAACATGCAGAAGGTTCTGTGTTGATTGAGGTGGGGGATACAAAGGTGATTTGTACCGCTTCGGTTGAAGAGAGGACTCCACCATTCAAGAAAGAATCAGGAGAGGGATGGGTAACAGCTGAATATTCTATGCTTCCTAGAGCAACAGGTGTTAGGAATACAAGAGATATTTCTAAGCTAAAGCTTAATGGCAGAAGTCAAGAAATTCAACGTTTGATAGGCAGGTCGCTCAGAACAATAGTTAACCTTAAGCTTTTAGGTGAGAGGACTATTACTATAGATTGTGATGTAATTCAGGCAGATGGTGGAACTCGAACTGCTTCAATTACAGGAAGTTATGTCGCATTGGTTGATGCATGTCAGAAATTAATTGATAACGGCTTGATTTCGAAAATGCCTGTTGTTGGCTTTGTGGCTGCAACAAGTGTTGGTGTAGTAAATGGACAAGAGCTTCTAGACCTATGCTATGTTGAGGACAGTTCTGCAGGGGTTGATATGAACGTAATAATGTCTGATAAGGGTGAATTCATTGAAATTCAGGCAACAGGTGAGAAGACAAGTTTTAGTAAAAAGCAGCTTGATGTGTTACTTAATCTCGCGGAATCAGGTATAGAGAAGCTAATAATGATTCAAAAGGATGTTTTAAAATAATGAAAATGCTAGTTGTAGCAACAAAAAACAAAGGTAAGCTCGAAGAAATAAAAAAGGTTTTATTAAACATGACTTTTGATGTTGTCGCTATGAGTGACATGAATATAAATATTGATGTTGACGAAGATGGGTCAACCTTTGAAGAAAATTCATTGAAGAAGGCAATTGAAATATGTAAGGTATCTAAAACCATTGTTATGGCTGATGACTCAGGCATAGAGGTTGATTTTCTTAATGGAGCTCCAGGAATTTATTCGGCGCGATTTGGTGGACCTGAGGCAACAGATAATGATAGAAATGACAAGCTTTTGAATATGCTGAAGGATGTGCCCTTTGAGCAGAGAACTGCCAGATTTGTATGCGCGATAGCTATTGCATTTCCTGATGGAAGATCATTTGTTGTTCGCGATACTTGCGAAGGCTTTATTGATTTCGAAGGTAAAGGGAATAATGGATTTGGATATGATCCACTTTTCTATATGCAGCAATATGAAAAAACTATGGCAGAATTAGGAACGGATATTAAGAACCAAATAAGTCATCGCGCAAAGGCTTTAGCCAAGATGGCTGTTAAAATTGTAGACTATTTATAGAATGAAGTGAGACAAAGGGTTTTGGCTCTATGGGGGAATGACATAATGAAAGTGCTTGTAATGAGTGATACTCATGGATATATTATTAATGCAAAGGAAGCAATAGATAGAAATCCAGATATTGAAATGGTTTTACATCTTGGAGATTATTGCAGAGATGCAGCGCAATTAAGCCAGTTGTATCCAAATATAAGATTTGAATATGTATATGGAAATTGTGATATTGGAATTGGGGCTATTTCTGCAGAAAAGACAATTGAGATTGAGGGCAAGAGAATATTCATGACTCATGGTCATAAATATTCAGTTAAGTGGGATTATAATCGAATTTTAGCAAAGGCTGAGATGGAGAATGCTGAGGTTATTTTGTTTGGACATACGCATGTTTCGGCTATTGATAATGTTAATAACATTTTAATTGTGAACCCTGGCAGTATTAGCGAATCTAGAAGTAGGAATCCAGAATCATATTCGATATTGGAAATTTCAAAATATAATATTAAGAGTGATATAGTTTATGTTTAATCGTTTCTGCAATTTTTGGACAAAACAGGGAAAACAAAAAACAGAAAAAAACAGAAAAAAGGTTTATAATGTGTTGACAAAGAAGTATGTACCCTGTATAATATTAAAAGTCGGCTAACAAAATACTCGTAAACGCCGATGTGGTAAGTATTATGTGCGGGTGTAGTTCAATGGTAGAACTTCAGCCTTCCAAGCTGACTGCGTGGGTTCGATTCCCACTACCCGCTCCAAAGTTTTAATATGTGCCCATAGCTCAGCTGGATAGAGCAACGCCCTTCTAAGGCGTAGGCCTTGGGTTCGAATCCCCATGGGCACACCATATTGCAAGGATTACAAGATAAAAAAAGTGCACAAAACTTAAGGTCAGGAGATTAATCTCCTGGCCTTAAACTTTTGCAACTAAGTTATTAATAATAAAAGGTAATAAACTTAATTGTGTAAAAATCGCATACTACAATGTCATCGGTTTCAGCTTGTCTAATCGTAATATAATTTGCACCAACACTTAGCAATGTTCCAAATTTGTCTACCAAGGTACCAGTTCCAATTAAAAAGTCTACCTTTACCTTTTCGCCTATCTTTGTACGTAAATAGCCATTCAGATATTCTGTGCTTTCAAGAGTTATAGCTTGTGGCTCAGTAATAGGGGTTATGGGCTCTAATGAGCTTGCATCTGGGAATACTACTCTACGCATATCCTCATCTGCTTCAGATTGATATTGCGAGTAGCAGGTTGGCATATTATAGTATGGAGTATAATGATTCAGCATAAAATATTAACTTCCTTTCTTTTATAATTTAATAATGAGTTATAAGATTTTCTCACTCAATCAAAGAAATCTGTTTATGTGGTTGAATACTTTTGAGTAGGAATATAAAAACAGTGCAGGTTTATTCTAGTAAAAATTATGCCTGCACCCCCAGGAGGAAAGAAAGGTGTGCACTTTGGATTAAATGGGTTAAAATACCAGAGAGAGTTCGCAACTGCACCGAGGGTATTCCCAGATAACGCCCAATCTGCTATATCGTAATGTATTTGCTGTGGATTCATATTGTAGATGTTTTGAGCATTATAACTTCCAGCAACCACTTCCTTCATACATGTAAATTGTCCTGCTTGAGCAATAGCTTTTCTGACATCCCCCTGGATTAATCTAATAAATTCACCATAAGGTACTTTGACTCTGTTCATAATGACAGATGACACTGCTCTCATACCGTCATCGCCTTCTCCCTCTGCTTCACATTGTATTAATCTTGCAAATAATTCTCTATTTGTATATGGCATTCTCAATCACCTTTTAAAAAAATAGAATATGATGCTGTTTTTTCCTCAATAGCATTATATTATTATAGAAATAATAATGTTACATAATTTAGTTATTTATGTTAATTACATATTTGAGTTAGACGTTTAAAGTCAGTGAATGGATTAAAGGCAGTGAATAGTGAATGGTTAAAAGTGAATAGTTATGGAGGACCGACTTCATTGTCGGCCTGAATTTATTAGGGCAGTGAAGAGTTAAGGAAAGTCAGCTTGCGCTGACTTATTTATCCGATGTCTACCGCCGCTAATACTCCCGCTTCTGCAAGCGGGAGATAAGCGGCGCTATGACCCTGGACAACGATTTCTAAGATTTAGAGGGAGTAAAAACTCCCCCTGAATCCAAGAACTCTGTTTATATGGGATATATTATTTTAATCTATTTCGGTAATGAAACGCTCAATAATGCCACGAGTAAAGTGACTTGCAGTTTTTTCAATAAACTTAGGGAAATTTATGCTTGCATGTTCATCAGCTTTGTCTGAAATAACGCGAAATACCATATAGTCAACATTGTGCTCATAGCATACTTGGGCTACAGCAGCACCTTCCATCTCAATACACTTTAAATTACTTATTTCATTGACTAAGCTCCTAACCTTTTGGCTATCAGCAACAAACTGATCTCCACTTGCAACAGTACCTACCACTACATTTGGAAGCACTATGTTAAACTCTTCCAAATCACATTGAGAAACATCGTCTCTCATATATTCAGAAATATAATGCTGAGCAGAATGCTTTGCTAGGGATACCATTTTGTCAGAAGACTTGAAGGTATCAATGCCTAATAATGGAATCTCAAACTTTCTGAAACCTGGGAGAGCACTTGCATCCATATCATGCTGTACCAATCTGTCAGCTATGACGATATCACCAATATTCAAGGCTTTGTCCGCACCTCCAGCCACTCCTGTAAAAAGCACTAAATTAACTTTGAACATCTCAATGAGAGTAGTAACAGTTGAGGCGGCAGCAACCTTTCCACATTTTGAGAAAACTAAAACAACATCCTTGCCAAATAGTTTTCCTAGATAGTATTCTCTCATTCCAATTGTTTTGGTTTCTATTATTTTCATACTTTCAGCTAATAGCTTGATTTCTTGCTGCATTGCGCCAATAATGCCAATCGTCATATGTTATCCTCCAAAACTGCTTAAATAAATAGTTCTATAAGCAATTTAACTTATAGAACTATTATAATAGAAATATGATACATTTTGAACACTTAACAAAAATTAACTTTGTAACACTTCACCATTTGTTCCAATAACCACTATACTCCAAGGAATCATTTTACTGGATTGTATTAGGGCTGTTTTAACAGCATTTACAATACCGCCACAGCAAGGCACTTCCATTCTCAAAACCTTAATGCTATTTATATTATTATTTGCAAGTATAGCTGTTAGTTTTTCTGAGTAGTCTCCCTCATCAAGCTTAGGACAGCCTATCAAAGTTATTCTATTCTTCATAAAGTCCTTGTGAATATTTGCATAAGCAAATGCTGTGCAATCGGCAGCGATCAGCAGGCCACAGTTATCGAAGTAAGGTGCATTTACAGGCACTAGCTTTATTTGACAAGGCCATTGCATTAGCTCTGAGGTGAGAGGCTCAGCTTGTGTATGGCTTGGGGCAACGCTATCAGTAGTTCTCTTTATTGCCATTGCTCTTGATCCTGGACAACCAGCGTGGCTTGGTTGCTGAGTATAGATACTCTGTTGTGTAGTAGCTTTATTTTTGATATTATCCATAACCAATTTTTCATCATAAACATCTGCCTCACGCTCTTCTATTGTAATTGCATTTGTAGGACATTCTGGTAGGCAATTTCCAAGGCCATCACAGTAACTGTCTGAGATTAGCTTGGCCTTTCCGTTCTCCAGCACAAGGGCTCCCTCGTGACAAGCATTTACACAGAGACCACAACCATTGCATTTTTCTTCATCTATCTTGATAATATTTCTTTTCATATTCGTCTCCTTATGAGCCTTAGCTCTACTAATATAATTTTGGCGAGTTAATTGACTTCTTTCTCTAATGTTTCGTAAGCTTATGTATTGATTATAATATATAATAAGATAGTATTCAGTATCGGTGGATACAAAATAAAAAGTTTTTTATAGATGTTTTTTATAGAAGCTGGGGTAATGGTAGAGTTAGATTATAAGATAAATATATTAGGAGGCTAATTGTGGCAGATATAGAAAATTATATAGATGTGGTCTCGAAAATACTTGAAAAATGTGAGCTGTTTGAAGGATTTGAAACTTTTCAATTAAAATCAATGCTGCAATGCTTTGATCCAAAGATGCATTCTTATGAGAAAGGCGACTTCATTGTATTGCAAGGATACAGATATCATGGGCTAGGAATACTTGTGGAGGGGGATGCCCTTGTCAGTAAAGAAAATGCAGCAGGGAATAGAGTAGTGATGGCTGTAATCGGGCCTGGTGATATATTTGGAGAAGTAATAGCGTTTTCTGGAAAGGAAGAGTGGCCAGCAAACGTCCAAGCACAAACCCCATGTAAAGCCATTTTTATTGAGAACAATATGATATTAAATCAAAGTAGGGAGGCATGCGGCTTTCATTCTCTACTTATAAAAAATCTGCTTAAAACGGTATCTACAAGGGCGATTATGCTTAATAGAAGGGTGGAGTATTTGTCTATGAAGAGCATAAACTCAAAAATTGCCTGTCTTCTACTTGAGTACATGGAGAAATCAGGTAGCACTACCTTCAAACTACCGATGAATAGAAATGAGATGGCAGACTTCCTAAATGTTTCCAGACCGTCCATGTCCAGAGAAATGGGAGTTATGAGGGATAATGGCATCATTGAGTTCCAAAAAGAAACTATAAAAATTCTCAAGGTAGATATATTAAAAGAAATATTAAGGAATAACTAGATAATAAAATACGATTTTGAAACGGAAAATAGCTCCTTCAAAAATGGGAGGTTATTATTTAGTTATTCCTAAGTGAATAAATGCTTGATATTGACTAATTATTATTAATATGATATCATTATGATATCATATTAATAATTTTCCGAAAAATGGAGGGGTCATTATGAAAGAAATTTCAGGGCGAGCTAAATCAGGTGGACTAATGCTCATATTATCATTTTTAGTTCTTATTCTTAGTATTGCTTTATTTGTAAAGTCAATAGCTGATGGAACTGGGGTATTTATCATTTTAAGTATCTTATTATTTACGGTATATATTTTCATGCTACCGGGCTTTTTTACTATGCAACCCAATCAGGCAATGGTATTAGTCTTATTTGGAAAGTATTCAGGGACAGTAAAGAAAGAGGGCTGGCATTGGGCAAATCCTTTTTACACAAAGAAAAAAATATCACTTAGATCCAGGAATATTAATGGTGAAAAGATAAAAGTTAATGATGAAATGGGTAACCCGATAGAAATTGCTGCTGTAATTGTATGGAAGGTTGAAAACACAGCTGAGGCATTTTTTGATGTTGACAATTATATTGATTATGTCAATGTGCAGAGCGAGTCAGCTCTTAGGCATTTAGCCGGTATGTATCCATACGATGTTTCAGAGGATTCAGATGCTTTGTCTTTAAGAGGCAGCTCAGATGAAGTGTCAGAGGCTCTAAAAAATGAGCTGCAGCAGAGACTGGGCAAGGCAGGTGTTATTGTCGAGGAAGCAAGGATTTCGCATTTGGCATATGCTCCTGAGATAGCAGCGGCTATGCTTCAAAGGCAGCAGGCATCAGCAATAATTGCAGCTAGACAAAAGATCGTTGAAGGTGCAGTAGGAATGGTTCAAATGGCATTAAAAATGTTAAGTGAAAATAAAATCGTAGAGCTTGATGAAGAAAGAAAAGCTGCTATGGTAAGCAATTTACTTGTTGTTTTATGTGGAGAAAGAAGCACGCAGCCAATTATTAATACAGGAACTCTACACAATTAAGGAAAAGGCGCGCATGGCTAAATAACCTCCTTTATTCGCCTTGTAGCGTATGAAGTGTGGCTGTTTCATTACATTATGTGACCGCTATTGTGGTTCATGGAGGTTGTTAGGTTATGGCAGAAAAAAAGTCTATATTACTTAGGTTAAGCCCCAGAGTATGGGAAGAAATATGTAAGTGGGCTGATGATGAATTTCGGTCTGTGAATGGTCAAATAGAGTATCTGATAAGCGATGCACTACGCGAAAAAAATAAGACAGCACATAGTAAGCGTGATTCTAATGTTGAAGACACTAAACAAGATAATAAATAAGAAATGATTTTTAAAGAAGCATCACTTAGCTTGATATGGCTAAAATGATGCTTCTTTTGCTATGTAGTATTTTAAAATTATCTAAGCTTATATTTCTTCAATTTTATATCCAATTGCTTTACCAATTGATCCAAACCTTGAGCAGCAATCTTCATATCATCGAGAGTCTTAAGTTGACTTTCTGTGGTAGCTGCAACTTCTTGACTTGATGCTGCGGTTTGCTGAGATACAGAAGAGATGTTTTCAATTGCACTAATAACTTCACTCTTGTCGTCTTGCATCTTAATAACTGCTTTATTTACATCGTTAATTTTTGCTACGATGTATTCTATTGCATTTGCAATATCATTAAAGGAGCTATTAGTTTTGTCAACTGCCAAGTTTTGGTCTTGAGAAACTTTCTTCATGATTTCCATAGAAGAGATGGCCAAAGCAGATTCTTCCTGAATACTTTGCATCATATTATTAATCTCTTCAGTAGATTTTCTACTCTGATCTGCTAGCTTACGAACCTCGTCAGCAACAACTGCAAAGCCTCTTCCAGCTTCACCTGCCCTAGCAGCTTCAATAGCAGCATTGAGCGCTAATAAGTTTGTTTGCTCAGCAATATTTTCAATAGATTCAACGAATATACCAATATCTTTTGTTGTATTCGTTAGATTTTCTACTACTGCAAATATTTTTTCTGAGGTTTCATATGTTTCTTTTGATTTCTCTCTCAGGATTGTAACGGCTTTGAGACCCACAGTATTCAAGTCGATGATTTTATTTGTCTCGTTTGTAATGCCACTATAGCTTTCATAAACAAAATTTATTTGATCAGAAAGCTTATCAACAACCTGTACTCCTAACTGAGCCTCTTCTGCTTGGGAGGATGCACCCTTTGCTATCTCATCAATAGTCTTAGATATCTCCTGAATTGCAAGGGTAGCATTTTCAGATGTTGAAGTAACTTTTCTAGACGCTTGAGTAATGGAGATGGAGAGATTGAAAAAACTCTCTATAAGTGAACGAATATCACTTATAACAAAATTAACAGCTGAAGCAACAAAAGCTAAAATGCCATATCTTTTTGGTTCAATCATCCTGGAAAAGTCACCAGTTTTGAAACCTTCAATATCTCCTGAAAACTGTTTAGTGGTACTCTTATATTGTAGCCCTGTCATAAAAGCCAAAAGAAAACAGGATACAAAACAAGCAAAAAGAACAATAAAAGCAACAGTTGGACTTTTACTTATAATACCACCGATAACACACAATATAACACTGTTTGTCACAGAAACTAGTACTAAATGATTACCTGAGGTACTACCTGACTCTGATTTTTTCATAAATATTCCCTCCGAAACTTAGCTAAGAATGTATTTGTATATAACATACATTTCTAGTATTCTACAAAGAAAAGTAAAATCCTTCTTAATTCTCATTAGATTCTCTGATTTACTCAATTTTTGCCAATTGATATAAAATGAATTTAGCATTTTTGTAAACTACACTAGGCTTTTGCGACAGAATTGTTATAAGCTTCTTCATAAAAATACATTTGACTATCAAGCTTTTCTTGACTATTTTTAAAATAAACATAAGTTCCATCTGACTCTAGTAGTCTGGATTTTACATTGTCTTGAAGTATAATATTGAACATGTCAATTAAGCGAGCGACAATACTTTTATCTAAAATAGGAGCGGCAATTTCAACTCTCCTCGACGTGTTTCTTGTCATCATATCTGCCGAAGCTATATAAACTTTTGTTTCTTCACCTTCTCCAAAACAATAAATCCTTGAATGTTCAAGAAACCTTCCCACAATACTTTTAACTTCAATATTATCAGTGTAATTATCTACACTAGGTTTTAGACAGCAGATTCCGCGAATAATAAGGCTTATTTTAACACCTGCCTGAGAAGCCGCTATAAGGCTGTCTATCACGTCCTTATCAGTAAGACTGTTCATTTTTGCAATTATTCGTGCAGGCTTTCCCATTTTCTTTTTAACTATTTCTTCTTGAATAAGTTTAATAATCCTGTTTTTCAGCCCTGTGGGTGCAACAAGCAAGTGTTTATACTCTCCTTCAATATTGCCAATTGCAATGTTCTGAAAGAATTTCACAGCATCATCTCCAATTTCATTGTTGGCAGTTAATATTCCAATATCCGTATATAAGCGGGCTGTCTTTTCATTATAGTTACCTGTACCGATATGCGTGATATGCTTAAGCTCGTGGTCAGTTTTCCTTGTGATTAGCATAATTTTGCTGTGCACTTTATATTCTTGCACACCATAGATGATTTTACAGCCGGCTTGCTCCATTATTTTTGACCACTGAATATTATTTTGCTCATCAAACCTTGCCTGGAGTTCTATTGCTACAGTCACTTCTTTTCCATTTTCAGCTGCATCACACAGATATTGTGCGATTAATGATTGCATACCAATACGATAGAGGGTTATTTTAATAGAAACGACATTAGTGTCTTGTGAGGCTTCTCTTATCAACTCAACAAATGGCTGCATACTTTCAAAAGGAAAAGAGAGAAGCACATCTTTATGCAAAATCTGTTTCATGATATTTCCATGTTTTAAACGTGCAGGCCACTGAGGCCTTAGCGGATTGTAAACCAATTTTTTTTCGATATCTGTATCAAAGTAATTTTCAAGATCATAAACAAAACCAAGGTCTAATGGAGAATTTAGTTTAAAACACTGAACTTTTTCAAGATTTAACTTTGACAAAAAGAAATTGGTTATTTCATTGTTTTTACAATTGCTTATTTCAAAGCGTACCGGTGCTTGTTTCCCGCGTCTTTTAATAATATCTGTCATATAATTGACATAGTCGGCATTTTCTTCAAATAAGTCATCGTCAATATCAAAATCCGCATTGCGCGTAACTCGAATGACAGCCTTGCTTTGAACTTCATAAATACCAAATAATAAATTTGCATAAATTAAAATAATATCCTCTAAAAGGAGAAATTTTTTCTTATTAGGTATCATATAGATGCGTTCAAGATTATGAGGCAATGGTATGATACCAAAGAAAGTCTTTTTTTTGCCATTCAAGCTGCTTACAACATATATTGCTTTATTCTCAAGGCTTGGAAATGGATGCCTTGCGTCAACAATCTGTGGTGATAGCAGTGGTAACACCTGATGCTTAAAATACTCTTTTACTGCCAGCTTATCCTTTTTGCCAAGTGATTTAAACTGTACATGTGTCAAAGAGTTTTTTGAAAATCCGTCCATAATTTCAAAATATGCCTTATCCCTTAAAGGGCAAAATTTTGAGATTTCGTTATTTATGGCATCTATTTGTTCTTTGGGTGTCATGTTAGTTTTATTTTCAAAAATTTCATTCCCTATTTGGTCAAATAGGCTACCAACTCTTACCATACAAAATTCATCGAGATTTGATGAATAAATTGATAAAAATTTTAGGCGTTCAAAAAGAGGATTACGTGGATCAAATGATTCTTCCAAAACCCTTTCATTAAACTTTAGCCAAGACAATTCGCGATTAAAATACAACCCGTCCATACTAGCCTCCGATGTTATTATTAGCATAGCAAATATAATTAAATTTTTACTTATTTAAAACGTGTTCTTCTAAGTAACCTTCGCGAACACCATTTTTGCTTATGGTTATTGTTTTGCAGCCTGATAATTTCAGTATTTTTGAAAAAGCAATTAGTCCTGGGATTATGGTATGAAGTCTTTCAGGAGATACTCTTATCATCAATTTTATTCCGCCATTTTCAGAGGGATCTACGGCATTAATCAACAACTTTATGTCTTTAGTATCAAAGGTGTAGCCTTGCAAATTTTCCTTTTGCCTTGAAAATAATTCTTGATGGAGGCGTGCAATTGCTCTCGCTGTCCCTCCAATGAGGCATACGTTGTTACAACTATTGGGTAGCCATTCAATATCGACAAGTTGCTTTGCTACAAAACTTTTTATCAAATTAATTTCTTTTTTATCAGGTGTGATTTCATTTACATATTTTTCATATAAATACAAACTTCCAAAAGGTAGACTGATGAGATTTAGAATGGCTCCGTTTTCAAATCGAATAATTTCGGTGCTGCCACCCCCCATATCTATAATAAGTCCATCATTAAAGTTTAAGCATCCGTAGGCACCTAGAAAGTCAAGCCTTGCCTCATCTTGACCGCTAATTAAATTGATTTCCACGCCTGTCTCGCTTTTGACCCTTTTGATAACTTCTTCCGTATTTTTTATATTTCTTAAACTTGCAGTAGCAAAGCAGAAAAAAAGATCGCTGCCTATTATTTTAGAAGTATTTAAAAAAGATTTTAATGTTTCTAAAATACGAATTATTCCATTTTCAGCAAGAATTCCATGTTTTTCGTATGCAATTATTCCTATGAGTTCCTTCTGACTTAAAATACAATTTAAATTGTCATTTGTTTGATCATAAATTGACATGCGAATACTATTTGAACCAAGATCCACAACTGCATATTTCATTGGTTTTCTCCATTCTTTACATGATAGGTTGAAACAAATAGGCTGTCTGAATTGCTAATGGCAGCATAGAATACATTCTTTATTTCATTAACTCCAAAAAAAATCAGCTGTTGTCTAAGCCATGTTTCGTCATGATTACTCGATTTTAAATTAGAATAAATTATTTTGCCGTCAATAATTATGTCAATTGACAACTTGTTCTGAGCCTTTGAAATATTTAAGTCACAAGTTGTTGCAGCTAATTTATCAGGTTTTAACAATACAGAGAGTTGGCCATCATTTTCTATGATGGCATAGTCCACATCCTGAATATTAAAAACACCTTTTTGCCTCAAAAGCATTAGCAGCTCACTTATGCTGATTTTAGTTTTGTACATATTGTAATCTAATATGCTGCCTTCTTTAATTAAAACACTGGGCATCCCCTCTTCAAGCTTTCTAAAGATAGCGCTCTTTAGGTTAAGGAAATCTGTGATTAAAACCAAAGCAGTTATCGTGATTGCAGAAACAATTCCCATAATAAAAGAGCCCTCATTGCCTAACGAAATGCGAACAGCTAAGGAGCCCAAGGTAATCCCAACTACAAAGTCAAAAAAGGTTATTCTTGATATTATCTTTCTGCCGATTAATCTTGCAAGAAGCAACAAAACAGTATAAGCTGCGATGCTTCTTAATATAATTACAACAATTTTTAGAATCATTTTTAGCCCTCTTTACACTTTCTCATAGGGAAGCACCCAGAAATTTCATTGATTATTTTTGCATATTGCCTCGTTAAACACTTCAACCTGATAATCAATTTCCTTATCAGTATCCCCTTTTTGTGTAAGATCATATTGACCATCTGGCATTTGGATTCTTGCTTTCATATTATCCTTTAGCATCATGTCAAGCATATGACAGACCTTTTCCTTACAATCTGCATCGTAAATCGGAACTGCGATTTCTACTCGATGAGCAGTATTTCTTTTCATAAAATCGGCAGAGGAAATATAAACGCAGCTGTCGCTTCCTTCGCCAAACTTATAGATCCTTGAATGTTCGAGAAATCTACCTACAATGCTTCTCACATTTATATTTTCTGTTATTCCCTCAACACCTGCTTTGAGACAACAAACGTCTCTAATTATGAATTGTATTTTTACCCCGCATTGGGAAGCTTCTATCAATTTTTTAATCAGGCTTTTGTCTGATAAACCATTAAATTTCAGGGTTATTGATGCATTTTTGCCATCTTTTGCTTTTGCTATTTCATCATCTATTAATTCAACTATTCTATTTTCGAAACACAGAGGGGCTACAAGTAGATGCTTTGTGCTTTCTATAAACTTACCCTCTTGTAGCTTTTCAAAGACTGCTGCACATTCCGCACCAATTTCTTGATGTGCTGTAATAAGAGAAAGATCGCAATAAACCATAGAGGTAGTTTCATTATAATTTCCTGTACCTATTTGTGTAATATATTCTTGTTGATTATCATTGTTTAAGGTTATAAGCATTATTTTTGAATGTACCTTAAATTCAGGTAACCCATAAACAACTTTGCAACCTCCGTTTTCTAACTTTTTTGCCCATCCTATATTTTCAGTTTCATCAAATCTTGCTCTCAACTCAACAACACAGATAACCTCCTTGCCATTCTTGGCTGCTTTTATTAATGAATCTATAATCTTAGAGTTTTCCGCTGCTCTAAAAATAGTTATTTTAATAGATTGAACACGATTATCTATTCCAGCTTCATCAATCAATTTTATAAATTGTGAAATATCTTCAAAAGGATATGCAAGCAAGATATCTTTTCTCATAATTTGATTGATCATAGGCTCATTTTCATCAATTTGAGGTAATTTTTGAGGAGTTAACGGCAAGTAATACAGTGTACTATTTGTTTGTTGTGGGATCTTGACCTTTAATTCTTGTATAAATGACATATCAAGAGGTGAACTTTGACAAAAAACCTGATTCTTATCAAGGTCAAGAGCCTTTCTGATATCGATTATGGCTCTATTTTCAAAATTGCCGATACATTCCATGCGAACAGGTGCCATTTTTGCACGGATTTTTATTAACTGCATCATTGATTCGTTAGAATCAATATCATCATCACATAACACTTCATCATCATCAATGTCGGCATTTCTTGTAATTCTTATAATTGCTTTGTCGCTAACTGTATGTTTTTTAAAAATGCCCTCAATAAACATGCAAATTAAATCTTCTACAAGAATAAATGTAAGAATACCAGTATTGGGAATAAAAATAATACTTGGCAATGTTGTTTGAATAGGAACAATTCCCATTTTTGGATCATCTTTTGATTCAAATGAAGTTGCTACAATCATTTGCTTGTTCTTTACGAAAGGGAAACGTTGCTTTTTGTCAATAATTACTGGAGATAACACCGGAGAAATTTGTTTTTCAAAATATACACGGAGGTAATTGTGCTCATCATCTGTAATGTTTTCAGCGGTGATCTGGTTAAAAGAATTGACTTGTAGCTGCTGCATAATTTCAGCATATACTAAGTCTTTTTTAGCTAGCAGTTCTTTTGTAAATTTTGATATAGATTTAAGCTTTTCCTTTGTTTCTTTTTTCTCTTTTTTATAACCTGCATTTTTCTCAAAATTATATGTGTCAATCAAAGTACCGTCTCTTATCATAAAAAACTCATCCAGATTGTTGCAGAATATCGAAATAAAATGAAGTCTTTCGTAGAGCGGGTTCTTTTTGTATTGAGCTTCTTCTAGTACTCGCTCGTTATATCTAAGCCAACTGATTTCACGATCTTCCACGGCATTTTTAAGTTTGTCCATATAGACCTCCAATAAATTAAGTAATTAAGTAATTAAACAATTACCATATTTTTTACATTTGTATTATATGAATAATAAAATTGGTAATTTAAGTATTACCTTATGTCAAATGCTTCAAAGCTTTTGTTACATCTCTTCAAGATAACAATAATAAATTTATAGTATACTTACATAATTTTGTTCAATTATAGATAAAATTATTCGAAATTTGATTGCATATATGATTTTTTCCTGCATGTACTGACAATATTGATACTTTAATTGAAATTTACAATGATATTGACACGGATTGTATAATTGTATACAATAACACAGATATACATAAGAACATATTTTTTAGATATGATTTCTTTCATATTCTTTTCTGGAGGTGCTAAAATGATTGAGTTTAATAAAAAGTCAAATACACTTGAGCAAACTCAGTACAAATATTCTCTACAGGATATTTCAGAACCCAATCTTTATAGGGAGATTTACAGTTACGATGAAGTGCCTAAATGTACATTTAATCATCGTAAAGTTCCAATGTACCCAGCTGATGAAATTTGGTTAACAGACACTACTTTTAGAGATGGGCAGCAATCAAGAGCACCATATACTGTTGATCAGATTGTTACACTATATGACTACCTTCACAAGTTAGGTGGACCCAAAGGCATAATTCGCCAGACAGAATTTTTTCTTTATAGCGACAAGGACAAAGAAGCAGTATATAAATGTATGGAAAAGGGATATAAATTCCCTGAAGTGACTAGCTGGATTAGAGCATCAAAGAGCGATTTTAATCTCGCAAAGGAAATGGGGATGAAAGAGACCGGTTTCTTAGTCAGTTGTTCTGATTACCATATATTTAGAAAGCTGAAAAAGACCAGGAAGCAGGCCATGGAGAGCTATTTGAGTGTTATTAAAGAGGCTATTGCCTTTGGAATTAGGCCGAGATGTCATTTAGAAGATATAACAAGGGCTGACTTTTATGGTTTTGTTGTTCCTTTTGCGGTAGAGCTGAGAAAGCTGATGGATGAGAGTGGAATTCCGATAAAATTGAGAGCATGCGATACTATGGGATATGGTGTTACATTTCCAGGAGCTGCTTTGCCTAGAAGTGTGCCTGGAATAATTTATGGACTCAGGCATCATGCAGGATTCCCAAGCGAACTGATAGAATGGCATGGGCATAATGATTTCCATAAAGCGGTATGTAATTCTGCAACTGCATGGTTATATGGATGTTCTTCTGTAAATTGTTCACTTCTTGGAATTGGTGAACGTACTGGAAATACACCGCTTGAGGCAATGGTATTTGAGTATGCTTCACTTAGAGGAACAACAGATGGAATGGATACTACAGTAATATCAGAAATAGCTGAGTACTATGAAAAAGATCTTGACTACGAGATTCCTCCTAGAACACCTTTCGTGGGAAAGCATTTCAATGTTACTCAGGCAGGAATTCATGCTGACGGACTTCTAAAGGATGAGGAAATATACAATATTTTTAATACGGCTAAATTGTTAAACAGACCAATTGGGGTGGCAATTACTCAGACTTCAGGTCTTGCAGGGATAGCGCTTTGGATAAATAATACTTTTTGTTTGTCTGGAAAAGCTATAATTGATAAAAAAGATGAAAGAGTTATAAAAATTAAAGAATGGATTGATGCTGAGTATCAAGAAGGTAGAAATACATCTATTAGCGATAAAGAAATGTTAAAGGGTATACATGAAATAGAACCAAGCTTGATTGCTGTTAATAAATAGATTTCTATTTGGTGAAGTTTGAATGTTAAATATTAAATCATATGATGGCTTTTGTATTTGAAAATGTTATTATTATAAATGGCAGTGTTTAATAACTTTAATTATTGCCTAACGACAAAATATAGATATAAAAAAGACAATATATTTGGAGGTTAAAAAAATGGGTCTAAATTTGGCACAAAAAATAATTAAAAATCACATAGTTAGTGGCGAAATGGTTACTGGTGGTGAAATATCAATTAAGATTGACCAAACGCTTACACAGGATTCGACAGGTACAATGGCATATTTGCAGTTTGAAGCAATTGGACTGCCTAGAGTAAAGACAAAGAAATCAGTTGCATATATTGATCACAATACTCTACAAGCTGGTTTTGAAAATGCTGATGATCATAAATATATTCAGAGCGTAGCTTCAAAGCATGGTGTATATTTTTCAAAGCCTGGAAATGGTATATGCCATCAGGTACAGCTAGAAAGATTTGGAGCACCAGGTATGACGTTGCTTGGGTCAGATAGCCATACACCAACCGGCGGTGGAATTGGAATGCTAGCTATAGGCGCAGGGGGACTTGATGTAGCAGTTGCAATGGGTGGCGGACCGTACTACCTACCGATGCCAAAGGTCTGCAAGGTTGAATTAAAGGGAAAACTCAGTGCTTGGTCAACTGCAAAAGACATTATTCTAGAGGTTTTAAGAGTACTCTCTGTAAAGGGTGGAATAGGTAAAGTGATAGAATATGCTGGAGAAGGCATCAAAACTCTTACTGTTCCAGAAAGAGCTACCATCACAAATATGGGAGCTGAATTGGGAGCTACTACTTCAATATTTCCAAGTGATGATGTTACACTGGCATTCTTAAAAGCACAGGATAGAGAGCAGGATTGGATAGAGTTTTTGCCAGATGCAGATGCAAAATATGATGAACATATAGTTATAGATTTAGCAACAATTGAGCCAATGGCAGCAAAGCCTCACAGTCCAGATAATGTAGAAAAAATTTCTGCTATCGGTAAAATAAAGGTTGATCAGGTTGCTATTGGAAGCTGCACAAATTCTTCATATATGGATATGATGAAGGTCGCAGCTATATTAAAAGGAAAAACAATAAATACTAATGTAAGCTTGGTTATTTCACCAGGCTCAAAACAGGTATTGACTATGCTTGCACAAAATGGTGCATTGGCAGATATGGTATCAGCTGGTGCAAGAATTCTTGAATCAGCTTGCGGTCCATGTATTGGCATGGGTCAGGCACCCTGCTCAGACGCAGTATCCCTACGAACCTTTAACAGAAACTTCGAAGGTAGAAGTGGAACTACTTCTGCAAAGGTTTATCTAGTAAGTCCAGAGGTTGCTGCTGCAAGTGCACTTACGGGAGTACTCACTGATCCAAGAGAATTGGGAGCTGCACCGAAGATAGAAATGCCAAAGAACTTTGTGATTAATGATAATTTAATTATAGCACCAGCTCCAGAGGGAAATGATGTTGTGGTTGTTAGAGGGCCAAATATTAAGCCTTTCCCTATAAACAAGGCACTAACTGAGAAGGTTTCAGGTAAGGCATTGATAAAGGTGGGCGACAATATAACAACTGACCACATCATGCCTTCAAATGCAAAGCTGCTTCCCTTTAGATCAAATGTGCCTTATTTAGCAGAATTCTGCTTGACACCTTGCGACCCAGAGTTTCCAACTAGGGCAAAGGCTAACGGAGGTGGATTTATTATTGGTGGCTCAAACTATGGGCAAGGCTCAAGTAGAGAGCATGCAGCATTAGCACCTTTGCAGTTGGGCATAAAGGGCGTTATTGCTAAATCCTTTGCAAGGATTCATATGGCGAACTTAATTAATTCTGGAATTATACCAATGACCTTTGAAAATGAAGCAGATTATGACCGAGTCAATGTGAATGATGATCTAGCAATAGAAAATGTAATAGAGCAAATTAAAAATGCTGATACTATAGTAGTAAATAATTTATCAAAGAATGTTAAGTTTAATGCAAAGGTATCATTATCAGATAGACAGGTTCAAATAGTACTTGCGGGCGGATTGCTAAATTTTACTCGTAACTAGAGTAATGAAGAAGACTTTGTTCAGCGGGAGGCTTACTAACGCCGCTGAAATAATTAACCCTAAAAGGGAGTAAAATCATGGCTAGGTTAGAATATGATGAGAATGAAAACTTAGTGAACTCATTACGAGGGAAGGTTTTTAGTCAGCTTCGTAAACAGATATTGACAGGGGTATATAAGCCCGGAGATAGTCTGATAGAATTAAAATTGTCTGAGGAGTTTGGAGTGAGCAGAACGCCTATAAGAGAGGCTATTAGACAGCTTGAATTGGAAGGTTTAGTTCAATCTATACCAAATAAAGGTGCCCTTGTGAAGGGTGTAACCGATCAAGATGTTGAAGACATTTTTACTATTAGAACAATGATTGAGGGACTTGCTGCTAGGTGGGCAGCAGAGAAGATTACTGCAGAAGAGATTAAGGAATTGAAAGAGGCTCTCGAATTTGAAGAGTTCTACACAATAAAGAATGATGCCGAACACCTTATGAGATATGACTCTCAATTTCATGATATCATTTTCAAAGCAAGTAAAAGTAGCCCACTGATGCATATGCTTAGTACTTTTCACCACTATATACAAAGCGCTAGAAATAATTCGTTTAATACGCCAGGCAGGCCAGCTAAGGCGCTGGAGGAGCATAGGGCAATATTTGAAGCAATTAGTAATAAGAATGCAGATACTGCCGAAGAACTCACGATAGAGCATATTAGAAATGCCAGTAAGAATTTTAGTGAGAAGCATCATAAAGAAAACATTATAGATGAAAAACTTAAGTAATATGCAGTAGTAAATGATGTACTCTATATTAAAGGGTAGCCATTGTCACTATAAGAACTTTGTCATCGATGGCAAAAAATAAATTTGAAACAGGACACTCATATAAGAAGAGAAGATAGCTGGTAAATTTATATCAGCTGTCTTCTCTTTTTCGTTTGAATTCTGACAGGTGTAAGTTATTAAAATTTCATGGCAAATTCATGAAGTTCTTTTACCTTTTCTCCAATCTTTCGGTGCAATCTCCATAATCCTTTTGAAATGTCGGTTAAAGCTGGAAAGAGTAGCATAGCCAACCTGTTCTGATATTTCAAGTATGGACTTGTTGGTATTTATTAATAGAATTGATGCCATTCTAATCCTTACATTATACAAGTATTCACTTGGAGAAATGTTCATGGAGGAAGTGAATATTCGTCTGAAATGTGAAGCACTTATGTTACATTTCTCAGAAATATTAACGATACATTCGGAGTTCATATAATTTTCAGAAATGTGCATAAGTGCAGGAGCAATTTTAGATAATATTTTGCGGTTACTAGTTACTTGATCGTCTGCTACTAAGGGATTAATCCTAGAAAGCTTTATAAAGATTGACCATGTCAAAGATTTAATTATGGATTTATAGTTTTTATCACCTTGTTCAAGTTCACAAAAAAGGTCATGTATATATCTATTCAAGCCCAATTCATCGTCTTTGAAGAAAATATTTTTTACATGGAACTTTTGTTTTAGAACCGATGACAATATGTTCAAGTCTTGTATATTTATATCATGTAGTAGTCTTAAGGGGTCTATATTTATGAATTTCCATTGGCTGGGCTCGGATTGGTCGCTTTGAGCAATATGTATTTCATCAGGGAAAATAATACAGGCATCTCCTGCAGAGAAAGAAAGGACCTTGTCATTAATAAAGAAGAGTCCACAGCCTTTAAAGCAGTAGCCTAATTCGATGCTATCATGATAATGCATATATGTAACTTGAGCTGTTGAAGGTGAGTGGGTATCCATTCCAAGGAAAGAAACTGGAAAATCATTGGAAAGGGGAAGTGAGTTATGTTCAATTCTACAGTTGATATATGATTGATCCTGCATAGTATTAGCTCCAAAATTAGTAGATTATAGCGTGAAAAAAGCACTTGACTTTAGCTAGAAGGGCGAACTTAACTAAGCCTTAATAGGTTTTTTTAAAAATTGAATATTGTTTTACCTAGTTTAAGCCACTGTAATGTTAGAAGGTTTTATAATACCTTCTGCAGTTAGGAGTTTAATTGCTTGTTTAATAGCTTTCTCTTTCTGCTTTTCCAGCATTTCATGTGGCATATCAATTTTATACAAATCGCTTGGATTCCACGCTTCACCAGTAACAGACATATTGTATATAGCGGTGAGTATCATCCTTGCGATAGCGATTATGGCTCTTTTTTTGCCTCTTCGTTTACTAATGCTTTCATATTTCAATTTGTAGTAAGGAGAAATGTTC